>JBBRFP010000155.1:0-5329 GCA_038241465.1 Cytophagales bacterium
GGGATACCGAGGTATTTCCCGAAGTTACCGGTGACCATCGCAAACAGAATGATCCAGCACAGTAATAGGATCTGGTTGCGCCTGAAGTTATTCAGCAACAGTTGAACTGGAAACGAATAAAAAAACGCGTCAGCAAATTTCGTAAGCCGGGCCATAGAGAGAGAATTGATCCAAGTTAGTAAAAAGAAGTTATCAAAGGATATGGAGGCATTAGAGAAAAAGGCTTGGTCAGATAATGCATTTACCACAGAGGGCCCTTTAGAGAAATACACACAGAGATTGCTGGATTTTCATCAAAACTCCTTGAAACGCTGTGGCATTCCTCATTGATCCTCTGAGGTGAATGTATTTATTTGCCGTTTATTGCATTAATTCGCGAAGCGAAATTCCCCCCGATTGAAAAACTTTAAACTATATCGCTCCTCCGCTGGCTCTGGCAAGACACGAACCCTGGCTAAGGAATTTATCATTCTTGCCCTGCAAGGCAAGCCAGATTACTATCGTCACATACTTGCAGTGACGTTTGCCAACAAAGCAACGCTCGAAATGAAGGCGAGGATCATGCAATACCTCGATGATTTCGCAAAAGGGAGACCAAACGAGCTTGCCAATGAGATCATCCAGCAGCT
This sequence comes from Cytophagales bacterium, assembly GCA_038241465.1. GTDB lineage: Bacteria > Bacteroidota > Bacteroidia > Cytophagales > Cyclobacteriaceae > ELB16-189. Next base: position 630 of record JBBRFP010000155.1, read on the forward strand.
TGGCATTACACAAGAGGAACTGATTATAAAAAGCAAAGCCGTTCAGTCGGCGATACTGCATCATTATTCCCAGTTTGCGATCAGCACCATTGATGCATTCTTTCAAAAAGTAATCAGAGCATTTACGCGGGAGGCGGGACTTTTAGGAAATTTCCGGTTGGAAGTTGACAATGATCTTGTCTTGAAAGAGGTGATCGGCGAACTGATGGACGAGCTTGGTCGCAACAAGCAATTGACCGAATGGGTGGTCAACTTTTCAAAGGATAGGCTTAACGAAGGGGAGAACTGGAACATCACACGAGCACTCGAGACGTTCTCAAAAGAAATATTTACGGAAAGCTTTAAGGTTATTGAAGACGATATCTTAAGTCGGTTTGAACAAGAGGAAAATCCATATGGAAAGTTTGTCACCACATTCAATTCGGAGATAAGCGAGTTCATGAATTTCATGCGGGATAAAGCAAGAATAGCATTGTCCATTCTTGATAAGAATTCTATCGTCCCAAGCGACTTCAACTATGGGAATGCCGGAACGGCGCTGAAGTATTTTGAAATGTTCGCGCAAAGCGAATATCAGGAAGTAAAACCGAGAATTCAGGAAAGTGTAGATGATCCATTAGCGTGGCCCAGAAAGAAAGGTCTGAATTATAATCGCCTGCTTGACCTTGTCAGAAGTGACTTGCATCCAATCCTGCTTGATATGGTTGACTACGATCAAAAGAACTATGCACGCTACAATTCTGCCAAGCTTGTTCTTGCAAATTTTTATTCGTTTGGATTGCTTGCTGATATCACGCGCAAGCTGAAACAGTACAAGGAAGAGAATAATCTGATGTTGCTGGCCGATGCCTCCAAATTCCTCAATAAAGTTATTAATGACAGTGACACTCCTTTTATTTATGAAAAAGTAGGATCGTTCTTTAAGAATTACCTGATTGATGAGTTTCAAGATACTTCCGGGTATCAATGGAAGAATTTCCTCCCGCTTTTAAAAGACTCTCTTGATCAGAGCCAGGCCAATCTTGTAGTGGGTGATGTAAAGCAATCTGTTTACCGTTGGCGCGGAGGTGATTTGCAGCTTCTTCAAAGCGGAGTGGAACAGGCAATGGGGAAGGAGATGACCGAGCTTATCCGATTGGATACAAACTATCGCAGCGCGGAGAACATTGTAAAATTTAATAACGTATTATTTGAGCTCGCCTCAGAGCACGTCTCCGGAGTGCTTCAAAAGACATTACCGAAAGCCGTCTTCGGTGACGTGGCTCAGAAATCCGTACGATTTCCTGGAAAGGGATATGTGCGCGTAAACTTTATTGATAAGAGTGAGGATGAAGTAACGTGGGAGCAGATTGCAATGCAGCAATTACCGTCGATACTTGAATCGCTTCAAGATCAAAAAGTTGCCTTGAAAGACGTTGCTATCTTGGTGAGAAGAAATGAGGAAGGTCAGCGAATCGCAAAGTATTTGTTGCAGTATAAAGTTTCCGCTGACGCAAAGGAAGGCTATCGTTATGATGTTGTGTCAAACGAATCCTTGCGTTTGGATACCGCTTCATCAGTCAATCTGCTGGTTAGTGCATTAAAATATATTGATAATCCACAGGATGCTGTCGTTCGTGGTCAGCTTGTTTATGAAGTGACGAAGGGTACGGACCTCGAGCATATTTTTTACAAAGCGGGTAGGAATGATCTTGATGACATTCTGCCAAAGGAATTTGTTCAATATTCAGCATGGTTGAACAAACTATCCATTTTTGAGTTGACTGAAGAGTTGATTCGAATCTTCGCCATTGGAAAGGATTCAAATGAACTGGCGTATCTCCAGGCCTTTCAGGATCTGGTATTGGAGTTTGCCGCTAAAGAGAAAAATGATCTCGCAGCCTTTCTTGAATGGTGGGAAAATAACAAATGGAAGCCAGAGAAATCGTTAAAAGTTGCAGGGACTGTCAATGCGGTAAACATCCTGTCCATTCATAAATCAAAGGGACTTCAATTTAAGTATGTTATCATTCCATTTTGTAGCTGGCGGATGGACCACGAAAAAGAGCCACTGTTGTGGACAACTTCACCGGAAGCACCATACAATAACCTTGGCCATCTTGCTGTAAGGTATACCAGCACCTTGAAGCGATCTTTCTTTGATGACGATTATCAGAAGGAAATAGTGAAGGCGCATCTTGACAACCTCAACTTGTTATATGTGGCCCTCACACGTGCGGAGGAAGGGCTTTTCATATCAGCCCCGAAGCCAAGTGATTCTAGTATAAAGAAGCGGCGAGAGGGTAACAAACTTGGATCCGCCGGTGATCTGATGTATGACGTATTCTTAATGGGCGATTTTCCTGAATTCAACCCCCAAACATTTCAATTCGAGAGTGGAAAAATAGAAAAGTTAAAAATCGGCAAAGAAGAAGATGGAACAAATCCAATACAGCTTTCGCATTACGCCTCCTTTGACTGGCGTCAAAAGCTTGTAATCAAAAAACAGGGCGCCGAATTTTTCGAGGAAGAAGTCTCAAACAAGAGAACAAAGATCAACTATGGAATTATGCTTCATACAGCACTTTCCAGGTTGCATCATGCCAATGAAGTGAAGGCAGTCCTTGACGAACTTCATATTAAAAATGAATTAACAGAAGATGAAGTAAAGGTCATTGGGGTTGAAATAGATAAGATGATGAGGCATCCCGTCATCGGAAAATGGTTTGGGAAAGAGTGGGAAGTAAAGAATGAATCGACTGTTTTGCTACCAGGGGGAAGGCAGAATCGCATCGACAGGATACTAATTAGTCCCAAGCGCACCATCATTATCGATTATAAAACAGGAGAGAAAAAAGGACAGGATCGCAAGCAGGTAGAAGAATACGCAGCCGTTCTTTCACAGATGGGCTATCTAAATATCGAAGCGTATCTGTTGTATTTGGAAAAACTTGAAGTGGTTGAGGTGGTGAGTAAGTCTAATTTGAGCCTGGGGCTGTAGAAGACAAAAGATGAAAGCTTTAAGTTCTTTGCGATTTTGGTTTTTAGTTTGTAACCCCTTATTGATTGATGGATATTTTGATAGATATTATAACTCAGAATTTAAGCTTTCTGCCTTAAGTTTTTCACTTATTTAGCGATGAAGCCATTTCTAAAAGAGTTAGCCGAAAAAGTAGTGAGAGAATATCCCAATCTCGAGGAGGTCACCCTTGTGTTCCCAAACCGTCGGGCTGCTCTTTTCTTTCGGAAATATCTTGCTGACAGTCTACTGAAACCTTCATGGTCACCGAAGTTACTCAGTCTCGAAGAATTCTTTTCCGGACTTTCTAATCTGCGCGAACCAGACAAGCTTTCGCTGATCTTCAGGTTATACAAGATCTATGGGGAAGTAATGAAGCGTGACGAGCCTTTTGATAAATTTTATTTCTGGGGCGAAATGCTGTTAAGGGATTTTGATGAAGTGGATAAATATCTTGTCAATGCTCCATTATTATTTAAAGATCTTAGTCAGCTTAAGGAGCTCGACGAATCATTTGATTACCTTACAATAGAGCAAAAAGATTTTTTAAAGAAGTTTTGGATTGGTTTTGATGAAAAGCCTTCATTTAATAAAGCTGAGTTTCTTAAAGTCTGGAAGAAACTGCCGGAAGTGTATTCCAAATTTTCTAGGTCGCTGAAAAAGGAACAACTTGGATATGAAGGCATGATCCATAGGGATGTTGCTGAGAGTTTTAAGAAGGCGGGAAGTGAAGAGGAAATTGAAGGCCACCTGATCTTTGCCGGATTCAATGCCCTCACAAAGGCGGAGGAATTGATGATCAGTCATTTTGTGGAGGCAGGTGCCAAAATCGAATGGGATACCGATGCATATTATGTGGATGACAAGCAGCAAGAGGCGGGACTGTTTATGCGTCAATATAAGTTGCATCCGGTTTTGGGAAAGACTTTTGCATCTTCCACCCCCTCTTACCTGAAATCTAAAAAAGAAGTGTCTCTCACCGGTGTGCCTCAGCGCATCGGGCAGGCAAAACTTATCGGGCAGGAACTTAGTGCAGAATTACTGAAGGGTCTTGATCCGGAGAAAACAGTCATTGTTTTGCCGGATGAGTCGATGCTGTTGCCTGTGCTTCATTCTTTATCGCCGCAGTTTGATAATGTAAATGTGACGATGGGTTATCCTTTACGGAATACTCCGTTGTATAATCTGCTTGATCTGATGTTGGAATTGCAACTCCAGCGCAAAGGTGATTATTTCAGTCACCGGCAGGTAACGGCCATTCTTTCGCATGCATACATATTAGCAATGGATGGAGCCAACGCACATCGTTTGCGAAATAGTATTCTTGATACAAACCGAGTTTTTATTTCTTCCAACGATCTGCAGATCGAAGGCAGCATTTTGTCTGATATTTTTAAAATAGTGGAGCCGCCTCAGGCTTCCGATTACCTGTTACAAAACATCGTGCGAATGGGAGCGAGCTTTAATGACACACAGAGCTTTGACAGAGAATATGCGTTTCATTTTCACAGGCACTTGTCACGACTTCAGGAGGTGTTACATGATTCTACCAATCATCCCGATTGGCGCGGCTTTCAAAAGCTTTTTCGTCAGGTGGTGATGTCACAGAAAATTCCATTTACAGGTGAGCCATTGAAAGGTCTTCAGGTAATGGGCGTACTGGAGACACGTAATCTTGATTTTGAGAATATCTTTATTCTTT
>JBBRFP010000156.1:0-5313 GCA_038241465.1 Cytophagales bacterium
TGTTAGTTTTGGCCATACTTCATTAATCCAATACTCCAATTATGTTTTGTTAAGAATGAAAAGTGCTAGTGAAATTTCTGGTGCTGACTCGATCATGGTTCGGTATGAAATATTTAACGCCAAATTCCCTAGGTTTTCAAAAAGAGAGATCGATTTTTATGATTTGAAATCTTACAAGTTCAATAAGATGACAAGCAAATTTTACAAGCTGTGATTGATCTCTACAATCTATCCCTTTCCAGGACTATTGGCTTATCCATTTATCGGGTTGTCTTGTCCTTTTTGGTGATTAAGAATATCATTTTTTATTTACCACTGGCGGATTCATTGTTTGGCCCCGCCGCAATTTTCCCTTATAGAGATTATATAATGCTTACACATGTTTACAGAGTGGGTTTCCTAGGCTATCTCTTTTCAAGCATTTTTCAAACCCAAGCAATTTTGTGTATGGCTCTTTTCTTTGCCATTCTTTTCTTTTTTGGGATTTATAAAAGAACTGTAGGCGTAGCTCTTTTCATTTCCATTTTCATCCTAAAGCTCCGTAACGGATTTATTCTTGACGGATCAGACAATGTAATTCAAGTAACACTTCCCTTTTTGATTCTTGCGGATAGTTATAATTACTTTTATTATCGTTGGAGTGGAATTGACCTGAAATTTTTTCAAAAGCCTGCCATTCGGGAAATAACCCAAAGCATTAAATCTCTTGCAACTATTGGACTAATGGTTCAGGTTTGCTTTGTTTATTTCTTTACCGCATTGGCGAAACTTCAGGGCGATTTGTGGCTCAATGGCACTGCGATTTATTATACAATGAGAGTTGATGAGTTTAGAGCAACAGACTGGAACATTCCGCTAACAAGAAATCATTATTTTGTAGTCTTAGGAACATATTTCACAATTTTCTGGGAACTTGCTTTTACGTTTTTAGTATGGACAAAACCTGTTAAGTATATCTTGTTATTTTTTGGAATTCTCCTTCATGCTGGCATATGGATATTTATGAGGATCGATAATTTTTCGTGGATTATGATTGGCTGTTATTTTGTATTCATATCGAATGACGAGTATGCCGCATTTTTTGGTTGGCTTGATCAAAAAGCTCAAGCGATGAAGAGATTATTGTCAGCTCCTAAAGCAATAATAATAAGACTCCTTTCTTTTAAAGCCATTACAAAGGAATGAACTATAAATTTTTTAAAAAGAAGTTTGCTATCTTTGAAACAGAACATAATGCCATTTAATACCAATTCTTATGACTATGCTTATTAGATATTCAATCGATTTTCTCAGATTTATTTACAATTCAGACCCCTTCCCAAAAAAGATTTTACTGAACGTTATTTTTTACTCTATAGTAGGATTAGGATTTGGAATTTTAATGAGTTCCTGGCGCGGAGACTCACACGCTCCGATGGGATGTTCGTTCGCCGGAATTTTATGGGCATTGAGATCTAGAATCGTTTAATGTTCTGCGAATGAAGAAGAATCATAAATTCCATTTTATCCATTTTTTCAATATGTCGTTTGTTAGTGCGACGTTAACAATTATAGCTGTCTATTGGATAGTATTCTCATGGAGAAGTGATGGCTTCTCCAGGCTTGAGATTTCGATCATGTCGGTAATTGGAGGATTGGTAGTATTCGTTGTGTCGCTTTTCGTTAATGCCTTTTTTGAGACACAATACCAAAAGTATTGTCGCTTTGAAAACATTAAACCAGTCAAACTGTTTCTTCAAGCGATAACAGTATCCGTTTACACAATAATTATCTTATTTTTTATGGACTTCTTATTTAGTGCCTTTATTGATGATTCAATTCAAATGGATTATGCTGATGGCCTAAATCAATTAATGATACTTGATGGAAAAAAAGACCTGGTGGAGGGCATTTCTGAGTTTCGAAAAATTCCATTCTTTATTCAAAATGGAGTCATGCTTTTCATCTTTTGTTTTTTTTCAAATCTGATCGCTGTCTTTTCTGGACAGAAAATTTCTAACCTCCTGAAAAAACCTGGTGTGCCTTAATCTTTGACGGAGGGCTAATCAAGAATACTTACCCTCATGAAGAGATTATCAGGATTTAAAGACATAACAGTTTTTGCAGTTCATGACTCATTGTTGGTTGAGTCAGATCATCTGGACATGTTGTATGAAGTAGTAGTGGACGAAAGTCAAAACTACTTTGGCTTTGAGCCTAAATTCAATGTGAAGGACGTTTCTACCCATCAACTACGTTCTCAGGAGATACTACAAATTGGAAATCGATCCAATGGTAGGGGATTGGGTCTATTTGCATAGCTCACATTGCACAACCCAGCCAGTGCTGGGTTAACCTGACAGTTGATGGTTTTGAATTTACGGCTCGTGAACTAATCATGGAATGACGTAGATCATGACTTTCGTAGTGCACGAAAGGTTGAAGTTGCCTACAACTTACAACACCCTAGAATGATTTCAAATAAGGTGGAAACAATGATTCAAAAAGAATCAGGAAAGTTTAAGACCGACACCCCCTGCTAAATTCTCTTAAGTGAAGACCTTGATCGTAGGTTTATAAGAAAACGATGAGATTCACTAAGGCAACCCCAGTACTGAAGAGAAGGCTGGAACATGTAGAAGGAATTCCAGATAGAGGTTAATCTGGGAAAATTACTTTGAGAATAAGCCAATTATCTACACCGTCACTCTTTCTAAGAACGGGTATTTTTCACGCTCCGTGGTGATCGATGGTAAAGTTTATGAATGTACTTCGGTAAAGAAAGCAGAGCAAGAAGCTGAGTAAAATGTAAACCTGAACGGAACAGTTTCGGTTTGCAGCCCTGAAGAATTCGGACAGGTTTTTGCTTGATTAAATTCATAACATGTGCAGACCACGAGTTAACGACTTGTGGTTTCTATTCCTTGTTACACCTCCTACAATTTCCGTTAGTGTTTTGATGGACACAATTTTGGACAGATATTTAACAAACTGCTCTGAGATATGCCAAATCAATTAATAGTGGCCCCGGTAGGAATCGAACCTACATCTTGAGAATCGGAATCTCAAATTCTATCCATTGAAATACGGAGCCAGAATAATAGAATTTCCGCGCAAAGATAGTGGTTTTTTTGAGCCTTGAAGAAACCAAGTGTTGCTTCGTTATTGTCCAAAAGGGCTCGCTCTATTTTAAAAATTTCCATTCTCTCCCTATCATTGCGCACCTTTTTCAATATGCGCGTTAATTCCTTTTCTTCCTACAGTCCAATAATCCTGGTCGTTTTTTCATTACTGCCATGGTGCGTCACGGCCCAAATCGATTCTCTCCAGCTTCAGGAAATCACAGTCACATCCTCCATTATTCCTACTGAAGCCTCCCGGACAGGAAGAAACATTAATGTGATCATGGGCGAGACGTTTGCTAAGCTTCCTGTCAATTCTGTTGAAGAACTCTTGCGCTATGTGCCCGGACTCGAAGTGCAATCCAGGGGGCCGATGGGAGCGCAAAGTGATTTTGTGATTCGTGGCGGCACGTTTCAACAAGTCCTTGTTATCCTTGACGGCCTTCGGTTAAACGATCCAAACTCTGGTCATTTCACATCGTACATTCCCATTACCCCGGCACAAATCGATCGTATTGAGGTGTTGAAAGGTGCATCTTCAGCATTGTATGGATCGGATGCAGTTGGCGGTGTGATTAATATTATCACCAAAGCATTCGCTGCCAAAGCAAAACAAAAAAGTACGTTGAATGGACAGATTGCTGGAGGAGAGTACGGCCTTTTCAACATCAATGCAGGGGGATCGTACTCCACAAAAAATACCAACCTTGATGCTGGTGTCCTTTCAAACAATGCTTTGGGTCAGCCGCAGCGTGGTATTAATGGATATTTTCATAACACAACCGTATCGGCGGGTGTGAACCATCGCTTAGGCAAAAGCTGGTCGGCAGGATTGCGGTCCTCCTATGATTCAAGAGACTTTGCAGCTCAGAATTTTTATACAACATTCCTGTCAGATACGGCGAGGGAAAAAGTTACCACAAGCTGGAACCAGATCAGGCTGGCACACGAAGGAGTCAATAATAAATTCATGGTACAGGCTGGCTATAAAGAGGTGAATGATAATTATAAATTCAGTTCTGTTTCCCTTGCTAATCAAAGTAAGTCTACGCTTATCCAGTCATTGGTGACGTATGAACACTCTTTTAACGAAAGAACAAGCCTTATCGGCGGTCTTCAGTTTCAGCAACGGAAGATCAGTTCTAATGACCGGGGTGAACATGCAATTAATCAAGCTGCCGTCTTTGTTCTTTTAAGACAATCTATCGGGAGGCGCTTAACGGTGAGTCCTGCGTTGCGTCTTGATAACGATCAGCGTAGCGGTACAGAGTTAGTGCCCCAATTGAATATCAGTTATGCTACTTCGAATCTGCAATTACGCGGAAGCGTTGGTAAAACTATTCGTCAGGCAGATTTTACTGAACGTTATAATAATTACAATAAGGTATTGGTCACTAGCGGTAGGATCGGCAATCCTGATCTCTTCGCTGAACAGTCCATCAGCTATGAGACAGGAGCAGATTACTGGTTGGCGGGAAATAGTATCAAGTTGTCCGGCACCTTATTTCAGCAACGATTCAGTAAGCTTATTGATTACGTAACCACGCCATACAATGACATGCCACGGAAGGATAATCTCACACCGGCAGGTACCTATGCGCTGGCAAGAAATATTTCGGATGTTGTTACGTCCGGAGCGGAGATAGATGTTTTTTACAAGCAACCGTTAACTTCAGGTGCCAACTTTTTTTCAACAATGGGTTTGATCGTGTTGAACTCTGACGCTCCCGGCGGTACGCCATCCTTGTACCTTTCAAGTCACGCTCGATTTCTAATGAATTTTACAGCGGGTTATGGAACGGATCGGTATTCCATAAGCGCTACAGGCGTTTTCAAGACACGTACTCAACAAGAGGCGTCTGCGATCAACGCGCAACTCAGTAGTGAGTACTTTGTGATGAATCTAAAGGGAGAGTATTTTATTGTGAGAAACAAGTTTAGCGGATTTATCCAGGTGGATAATCTTTTCGATGAAAAGTATAGTGATGTTTTGGGGGCGGTTATGCCAAGGAGGTGGGTGATAGCGGGGATAAAGATTAATTTTTAATTGGGCTTTATCAATTTCTGGTGATGAAAGCTTTAGAGCATGGAATTTTTGCCACAGATTGACGACTTCGATGTTCAGCTATGGGACTCGCGATTGATCTGGAAAGTCTGATCATCAACTCTACAGATTACTCATTCTTCTGCCCATCAACGAGCACAATGGTTT
>JBBRFP010000157.1:0-5308 GCA_038241465.1 Cytophagales bacterium
TAGCGATATCAAATTCCTTGCGGGCTCTTGCCAGGTCCTCATCCAGGTTAATAGTCTTCAGTGCTTGTTGTTCAAGGGTGTTCTGAAATGAAAGTAATCCTCTAATGTCTTTGATGCGATGTTTCTGCATCAGTGTATAGAGTAGATTTAACCTTGTCTGGAGTTCTTTCGATTTTTTCGGATCGAATTCTATCTTTTCCTCTTCTTGCTCAGCTTCTGCGACAATATCTTTAAGCTCGATCAACAGGCTATCAAGGCGTCCGGCCAGTTGCTCATAGCGCGAGGAATAACTTTTCAAGGGCTGAAGCAGACTTATTGCCTGTGATAGCACCGTCTGCACCGATGAATCAGAACTACCGAGCATTGCCAGCAACTGGTTCAGGCGCGTCTTAATATCTTCTCCGTGCTCGGCAATCTTCAGTCCCGATTCAAGCTGCTCCTGTTCGTTTTCCAAAAAAGAAGCTTTCTGCAATTCATCAAGCTGGAATTTTATAAAATCGTATTCCGTTTTTAGTCTTAAGGATTCTGACTGCAGCTCGTCTAATAGCTTTTTCGCTTTCTGAAAATTTCTCCAGGCATTCTGATACTCTGAAACGAGCGAAGCGTTTGCTGCATAACTGTCGATTAATGATAACTGAAACCTGTGACTTCCAAGCTCGAGGGTCTCATGCTGCGAATGGACGTCCATTAAACGACTGCCAACTTTGCGCATCACCTCGAGTGTAACCGGCGTATCATTTATAAAAGCGCGACTTTTACCGCCGGGACTTATCTCACGGCGAATGACAGTCTGATCACTGTAATCCAGGTCAAGATCTTCCAGGAATCGACGGAGTTTGTATGGTTTAATATTAAACGAACCTTCCGTAATGCACTTTTCAGCTTCGTCCCACAGCACTTTTGTATCGGCGCGATGTCCTAGTAAAAGGCCAATAGCGCCCAGCATAATTGATTTTCCCGCACCCGTCTCTCCGGTAATAACGGTTAAATTCGAAGATGGCTCCATCTCCAAATGACGAATGAGTGCGTAGTTCTTTATAGTCAGCTGCGTCAACATATCTGACCAAAATTAACAATGGAATTTAATTTGTCGAGATAATCTTTTGATAGATGTTCCGCTTGGGGTCAATAGCGGAAAGAATATCGAACGCCTCGCGCCGGACGCTGAGGTTACCTTCTGAAAAAATATTGACCAGCTCATTGGCTTTGGAGTCGAAGAAACTAATGATATAGATCGAATTCGGATAGATTTGCCACACCTTTTGGAGGTTTTTCAATACTGTCAGCACCGTCGCCCGACTGTCATCGGGAGTTTTGTCAAAGGTGTCGAGCGCAAGCCGATGATACTTATAAGTGTTTTTGCGAAGTTCTACCATTTGAGGATTGTTGATGTTTTCGATCAGGTTGTAGCGATTCCGATTGCTTCCGATCGATTCCCATCCCGGACGATTGGACGATTGGGCATTGTTAACCACGTTAAAGGCTTTTTGAAAGATCGGATCGCCACCCTTTTCGGCAAACGAGTCACCATCCATCCCAATGATGATGTAAGCGTAATAGGCCAGCAACGAGGTGAGGTTGTTGATGTAAGCATTGTCATTATACTCCAATGGCAATGATTCAATGTACTCAAACTCCCATTCGCGGTCAGCAAAATTGAAAAGTACAGTTTCATAATTGGTGTTGAATACCGGTCTTGCTACCGTGATCTGGGCACTGGCAGAGAATGCACCGATGGATGGCATCCGGCTGATGTTCAGAAATATCGCACAATTGATTCGTTCATGACTTTTATATGCATCGCTTGTCCATTTGCGAGTATTCATGAAGTTGGCAATCCCTCGCTCCATATCTTTGAATATCCCGCGATCGGAGGTCTGGATCTGATCGGCATTGACCGTTACCTTGCAATTCAGTTCCTGACTGAAACCATGAATTAATGTAACGCCAAACAATAATGATAATACGATCTTAAGCATGATTGTAGGAAAGAATGGCATCAACAATATCCTTCGCGACTTCTTTTTTATTCTTCAAAGAAAATTCTTTTGCACCGTTCTTCTGGCTGATAATTTCAACTTTGTTTGTATCGTGGCCAAAGCCAGCACCTTTTGTGTTCAGGGAGTTCAATACAATCAGATCGAAATTCTTCGCGATTAGCTTTTTCTCGGCGTTGGCCTTTTCATTCTCCGTTTCGAGCGCAAAACCAACGATGATCTGACCATTCTTTTTTTGTTTGCCCAGATCGGCAGCGATGTCGTGTGTTTTCTTTAATTCAAGTGTGAGGTTACCGTTGGTTTTTTTGATTTTCTGATCCGCGACCGTTACAGGTTTATAATCAGCTACCGCGGCCGATAAAACCGTAATATCGGAAGAGGGAAAGAACCTCGCACAAGCGTTGAACATCTCTTCGGCCGATGTGACCGCATGCACAGTGATGCCGTGCTGGCTCGTGTGCTGTGAGGTTGGCCCTGTGACCAGATTGACTTCTGCTCCTTGTGATGCAAGCTCCTCTGCGATAGCGAATCCCATTTTTCCTGTGGAATGATTTCCTATGAAACGAACCGGATCGATCGCTTCGTATGTCGGCCCCGCTGTTACCAGTGCCTTTTTTCCTGCGAGTTTTTTACCTGTGCTAAGAAAGCTTATTGTCTCTGATAAGATAGTTTCTGGTTCTGCCATTCGGCCACTTCCCACTAACCCTGAGGCTAGCTCACCAAATCCTGGATTGATAAGGTTATTTCCAAAGGAGCGGAGACTCGATATATTTTTTTGTGTTGCCGGATGTTGCAGCATATCAAGATCCATGGCAGGTGCAAAGAAAACCGGACAACGCGCGGAGAGATAAGTTGCCATCAATAAGTTATCGCAGAGCCCCGTAGCCATTTTAGCAATGGTGTTAGCGCTGGCAGGAGCGATGATCATTACGTCGGCCCACAGACCTAATTCCACATGGTTGTTCCATTCGCCTGTTTCACTCTTCTGAAATTCAGCGAGGACAGGATTTTTGGACAATGTTGAAAGCGTGAGTGGAGTAATAAATTGCTGCGCGTCTCTGGTCATGATGACCCTTACTTCCGCCGACTCCTTTATAAAAAGACGTATGAGGTGAGCGGCTTTGTAAGCGGCAATGCTACCGGTAATTCCTAACAGTATTTTTTTTCCTGTCAACACGATAGTTAGTAGTTAATGGTTGGACGTGTCTGGTACTTGTTAGCTGTTAGCAGTAACGTCTTCGAAAAAAAATAGTGACGGTTGTTGAGGCTGAATTCGAAGCCATCACTAACCGTCAACAATTATTTTATAACCGATTACTCAGCTTTGACTTCATCAGAACGGCGGCGATACATTACTTTACCTTCAAGGAATTCTTCTAATCCAGTAGTAGTAGGCTTCGGCAGACGCTCGTAGAATCTTGAGATCTCTATTTGTTCACGATTTTCAAATACCTCTTCGAGATTATCAACAGTAGTGGCAAACTCAGCCAATTTGTTGTTAAGCTCTTCCTTGATATTGATTGCAATCTGACGGGCGCGTTTCGATATAACGACAACAGATTCGTACACATTTCCAGTGTGAGCAGCAATCTTATCAATGTCACGTGTAATAATGGAAGGTTGATTGGCCATAGTTATGAATTTTTAACTGTTCTTAATTTTTAAAGCTTTTAATTTATTTATCTCTGCTAAACTGTTTGAATACATTTCTTGAGCTTCTTTCAGGTAGGTTCCGTCAGGAAAGTTATCGACAAGCTCTTGGTAATAAGTCACCACTGCTGTATAACGTTCCAACTGGAGTGATTGAAAACTTTGAATTGCTAATTTATACTGAGCCGAAACTTTCAAATAGGCGAGCTCTTCAAGATATTTTGAATCAGGAAACCCCTTTTTAAAATTGTCAAATGCAATAACGGCAGCTTTATACTGCTTCATTTTGAAATATTGCTTTGCATTGTCGGCTCCCTTTTCTTCAAGCTTAGCCTGGCAGGCAGCGATCACTTCTGTGGCCTGGTCGCGGAATTTGCTGTCGGAAAACTGATTAAGAAAAGTTTGCATCGCGTCCATTGCTTCTATGGAGCTCTTCTGATCTTTATTGGAATCAGGGGATGCTACATACAATGAATAAGCGTACATAAAGAATGCCTCCTGCGCCAACGGGCTGCGTCCGTACGTTTCAGAAAATGCCTTGAACTGGTTGGATGCAAGTAAATATGTCTTCTCATAATACTGGCAATAGGCCAGGTAGAATTCCACTTTTTCACCTTCCGGAAGGCCTCGTACAACTGGTGTAATCTCTTCAAAAAGTAAAGCCGTGTGGTAGTAATCCTTTTTTTCGTAGTACTTGAGTCCCGCCTCGTATTTAATTCGCCAGTCTTCGCTTTTCTGAATGCGGCGGAAACCGCGGCTGCACGAACTTAAAACGATAAGCAGGCAGAGGGTAAGCAGTACGGCAAATGACGGTCTTCGAATCATAAAATAGGGCGCAAATATACTGACTTTCATGCAGATTGCGCGGAAAGTGTTTGGCCCCTCGTTGCTTTCGTTGGTCGGGCCTTTGACGCTCAGTGAAATCAGCGCTAACCAGTTTAGAAACGACGGTTTTCGATAATTATTTCCTTACCACGAGCTTTCGGGTAAGGACGCCGATGTTGTCGAGATAGATTGTGTAAAAGTAGACTCCGGAAGAGAGTTCGTCAGCGGAGATTTTGGCCCTTGTCTCGGAAGACGGCAATTCGTAATTGGCCATTGCGCTTCCTAAAATATTGTGAACCACCACTTTAGCTTTGATTGATTCGTTATGAATACTATAGTCGATGTAGGCCTGATCGATTACTGGATTAGGATAGACTTCGTGGATAGTTATGTCCTTGGATTGAAATACCCGCTGCTTCGCGGATTTTTCATCTACCGCGAGGGAAAATGAGTGTTCAATTCCCATCGCTGGAAATCCACGGGGAAAAACTTCAAACCGGAAAGAGTTCAGGGTAGATACAAGGCCGGATTCAACTACAAAAAACAAATTCGTGGTAGTTTCGCCCGGTTCTATCCGTTTAGAAAACTGATCAACTCCAGGGTCATAACATTCTTCCCCGAGGCAGAAATATGCTTTTTGATTTGATTGCAGGTCACCTTGAACTTTTCTAATAATGAAGAACTGGGCTCTGTCGGAGGTGTTTTTGATTCGGATGGGAATGCGGAGGGTTTGCCCGAGGCCAGCCTGAAAGTTTTCCTGACGGTCAATCCATTCGAAACTTTGAGCCGACGCGGAACCACACCACGCCAAGACTAAAAGAAGGACTAAAAACCTT
>JBBRFP010000158.1:0-5274 GCA_038241465.1 Cytophagales bacterium
AAATGAATTGCTCATTCAGCCCACTGAGCCCATGAGAAAGATCGGATTTAAGATTCGGGGCCCCGCGAACCTAAATCTAAAGAAGGTCGCGTCGACGAATAAAAGCGGTGGCTGAGGTGGTCGCAATTTGCGACCACCTCCACAAGATCAAAGATGAAAATAATGATCTCGCCTGACGGATTTCAAGTAAGGGGAAATCGAACACTATTTGAGCAATTAGAAAGTAAGTGGGGTAAACATACATGGGCGACTCTGGGTTCGATTATCAGGCCCGGCCAAAGTCAGTTAAATCCTACAATCCTTGGCAAAAAAAGAGCCACCTTCCGGTGGCTCGCGCTTATAACAATTTCCAGTCTTTAATTATCACTCTTCAACGTTGAGAAATCAAAGCTCGTCTCCAAAAACTTCGTCGTAAACTTACCCGATCTGAATATTGCATTATCCATCAGTGCCAAATGAAATGGAATCGTAGTCTTTATGCCTACAATTACAAATTCGCTCAAGGCACGTTTCATGCGTGTGATCACTTCTTCGCGCGACTGACCAGTAGTGATCAGTTTGGCAATCATTGAGTCATAGTTGGGCGGAATGGTGTAACCAGCATATACGTGACTATCTACACGCACGCCGTGACCGCCCGGGATGTGCAAGTTAACGATCTTGCCCGGTGAGGGACGAAAGCCATTGGCAGGATCTTCCGCATTGATACGGCACTCCATTGCAAAGAGATTCGGGAAATAATTGCGGCCTGAGATTGGTACCCCTGCAGCAACTTTGATTTGTTCTTTGATTAGATCATAGTCAGTAACTTCTTCCGTGATAGGGTGCTCCACCTGGATACGGGTATTCATTTCCATGAAGTAGAAGTCACCATGCTTGTCAACAAGGAATTCGATTGTACCAACGCCTTCGTAGTTAATGGCCTTTGCTCCCTTGATGGCCGCTTCACCCATACGCTCGCGCAATTCCTGGCTCACGATCGGAGAAGGAGTCTCTTCTACAAGTTTCTGGTGCCTGCGTTGAATTGAACAATCGCGCTCAGACAAGTGACATGCCTTACCATACTGATCGCCTACCAATTGAATTTCAATGTGGCGAGGTTCTTCAACAAATTTTTCGAGGTACAATCCATCATTGCCGAATGATGCAGCAGCCTCGCGCTTTGCATCATCCCAAGCTTTCTTGAATTCAGAGTCATCATTAATGATGCGCATCCCTTTTCCGCCACCGCCGGCCGTAGCTTTTATGATGACGGGATACTTGATCTCTTTCGCGATTTTCATCCCTTCTTCAATGGAGGAGATTAAACCGTCAGAACCAGGAATAACAGGCACGCCTGCTTTCCTCATTGTATCTTTTGCAGTTGCCTTGTCACCCATGAGATTGATCATGGTAGGAGTGGGCCCAATGAATTTTATCCCATACTCGTGACAGATGGAAGAAAACTCAGCCCGTTCTGACAGGAAGCCATAGCCCGGATGAATTGCATCGGCGTTGGTGATCTCTGCTGCGGAAATGATTCGTGGAATATTTAAATAGGATTCTTTACTGGGAGGAGCTCCGATACATACGGCTTCATCAGCAAAACGTACATGGAGACTCTCCCGATCAGCGGTGGAGTAAACGGCTACTGTTTTAATATCCATTTCCTTACAAGTGCGTATGATACGCAGTGCAATTTCTCCACGATTGGCAATTAATATCTTTTTAAACACGTTTGTTCAGTTTTGTTAGTAGTAAAATGTCTCGACGCCCTATTAAAGACGACAGAGCTTAGTCAGGCTCCACTACAAATAACACCTGATCATATTCAACAGGCGAAGAATTTTCAATCATTGCTTTAACAACCGTTCCTGAAACTTCAGACTCAATCTCATTGAAAAGCTTCATTGCTTCAATGATACACACTGTTTGACCCTTTGTCACTTTATCGCCAACGGATACAAAGGCTGGAACATCAGGACTTGAAGATCGATAGAACGTTCCGATCATCGGTGACTTAATATCAAGGGTATTTTTAGTAGCAGCGGCAGGCTTTTCCGTTTTCGCTGGAGTGGTTACCTGTGGCTGAGGTACAACCTGTGGAGCCTGTTGTAATGTCATCATGGGAGCGGCTGTAGATTTCATAACCTTTTGATCAGGTTCACGCTTCACATGGAGCTTCAATTCCTTCGTCTCAATGTTTACTTCATTTAATCCTGATTGAGATATGAAGTCAATAAGATCACGTATTTCAGATGTTTTCATTTCTTGATTTGATTTAGTTCCTTCCGGTTTAACAACCGGAGATTTGGATTTGGCTTTTGGTGCTTGATCCTTGCTCATAGTTTATTATTTAACACGTTCAATATAAGCTCCTGACTGTGTATCGATTTTAATATTGTCGCCAATGTTAACGAATAATGGCACTTTTATTTCAGCACCGGTGTCAATCGTTGCACTTTTTAATGTTCTTGTAGCCGTATCCCCTTGTACGCCTGGTTCGGTATAAGTTACCTCTACGACAACCTGATTAGGTGCCTCTGCTGTGATTGCGGTAGTTCCGTTTTCAAAAGCGATCATCAATGAAACGCCTTCTTTGATATACTTCACTGAATCGCCCAATAGTGCCTTGTCAACATACACCTGATCAAAGGTTTCATTGTCCATGCACACGAGACTGCTCCCGTCACTGTATAAGTATTGATAATTCTTTGTTTCTACTCTTAGCAACTCGACTGAGTCCCCTGGACGAAAGCGATTCTCAGCAATTTTACCGTTGCGAAGGTTGCGCATTTTTACCTGATAGAAAGCGCGAAGATTGCCGGGAGTTCTATGCTGTAGTTCTTCTACCTGCATGATGTCGCCGTTATAGCGAATATAATTTCCCTTACTTAAATCTGAGATCGTAGCCATAAAAAAAGAATTGTGAAGTTACTAATATTTAAATATTTGCAAGAGGACTGCGTCAGTGGCTGTTGTAGGCCCACTTCACGTATATAGCGCCCCAGGTGAATCCACCGCCGAAAGCAGCCAGAATTAGGTTGTCTCCTTTTTTTAATTTCTTTTCATAATCCCAAAGCAAAAGAGGTATCGTCCCATCAGTAGTGTTACCGTATTTCTCAATGTTCATCATTACTTTATCTTCTGTAATACCAACCCGGCTCGCGGTGGCATCAATGATTCTTTTATTTGCCTGATGCGGTACCAGCCACTGAATGGTGTCTGGGGTAAGATTATTACGTTCGGCAACTTGCGCAGCAACTTCAGCCATATTGTTTACGGCGAACTTGAACACTGCTGACCCTTCCTGATAAACAAAATGCTGACGCTTGTCAACGGTTTCGTGACTCGCAGGCCTACGACTACCACCGGCCTTCATGTGAAGATAGGTTTCGCCCGTTCCATCACTTTTTAAAATCGAATCAATAACGCCAACATCTTCTGTGGTGGGTTCAAGCAGAACGCAGGCTGCTCCATCACCAAAGATGATACAGGTGCTTCTATCAGTGTAATCAAGGATAGCCGACATTTTATCCCCACCAATGACAATTACTTTTTTATATCGGCCTGATTCAATAAAACTTGATCCAGTGCTGAGTGCGAAGAGAAATCCTGAGCACGCAGCGGCCAGATCGTAGCTGAAGGCGTTTGTTGCTCCAACAGCACTGGCAACAATATTAGCCGTTGCTGGAAAGGTCATATCGGCAGTGATCGTAGCGAATATGATAAGATCAATTTCTTTTGGGTCAACCTTCGTCTTTGCAAGTAATTCATTCACGGCCTCAATAGCCATGACCGAAACGCCCTTATTTTCGCCCTTTAAAATTCTTCGCTCTTTTATTCCCGTTCTTGAGGTGATCCACTCATCGTTGGTGTCCACCATTGTCTCTAACTCCTTGTTGGTAAGAATGTAGTCTGGTACGTAACCACCCACACCCGTAATCGCTGCTCGGATCTTATTCATAGTATATTTTAAAAACAAAATGCCCGACTGTTATCCAGTCGGGCGTAGTCCTATGTTATCGTTTACACTGATCTTTACAGTCAGTAAAAAGAGTATTTTGATGACTATTCAAATGAAGGATCATACTTGCTTAAGCCAGTACTTCTTTCTCCATTACCACATTGCCCTTAAAATAGAGTTTTCCCTCATGCCAGAAGGCACGGTGGGGCAGGTGATGCTCGCCAGTAGTTGGATCAACTGCAAATTGTTTTGCAACAGCTTTGTAGTGAGTTCTTCTTTTGTCGCGACGGGTCTTCGAGGTTTTTCTTTTAGGATTTGGCATAACTAATTTATTTTAACTTTTTCAATTTTTCCCATCGTGGATCGATGGCATCTTCTTCTTTTTCACTTTCTGAAACTGGCGTTTTGTACACCAATTGTATATCACTTTCTTCGAGGTCGTCATCATTGAATTTAGGATGTAGGCGCTTCATCGGAATATTAATACCAATAAGTTCATACATATATTGTCCAATATCCAGCTGAGCCTGATTTCGTGTTATTAGTACGATTTCTTCACTCAATTCCTTCTCCTCCTCACCATATTTAAAGATGATCTTTCCATCGATATCCATCGGATAGTCAAATGGCTCCAGGCTACGGTCACATACTAAATGGGCAGTGCCCTGAATGTGAAAATTGCCTTCAATCATCGTCTCACGCTTATCCATGGTAACGGCAGCCTTAAATTGACCACCTTCCAGGAGGACTTTACCGTAAAGTCCAAAAAACTCATCGCCGAACTCATAGTCAAAGCGATGGGCTTTTTGGCTCAACCCGATAATGTTCACCTTAAAGTCCTGAGCCTTCATTACTTCCAAAATAAGCGCGCAAATTTACCACGATTTTCTGGATTTAGGGAGATTTTCTCGAATCCCAGCGCCTTTTTTGGAAGTAAAGCTGTTTTTGGATTGATAGGAGAGGTTTTTCAGACATTGCGGTGGGCCGCAAAGTTCGGAATTGGATTGGCGACAGGGATTTGGTCCGTTCTACGCTACATACTCGACAAAGACCTGCTTTCTCAGCTCTTCTGGTGTGATTGCGGAAAAGTTATTGACCAGGAAATCCACCACCGTTTTCTTAAATCCAAGCTTAATAGCGATGTTTTTGGTAAAAATGACTTCACTTTCAAAGACTTTCTGATCAACGAAAATGAGCTCGATACAACTGATGAGATAATCCAATTTCTGGTTCTGGCTTAGTGCACCAAGGGTTTCAATGGGCTCCGGGTTTTGTATCAAATCGGTAACCTCAGGTTCTGGGAATTTCCGTTCGCCGGCGATCTGATA
>JBBRFP010000159.1:0-5252 GCA_038241465.1 Cytophagales bacterium
CCTGTAGGTACTTATCAAGGGATTGACTCTCCCGGTTGGTAATCTGCTTAACGATCTTTAGTTGTCTCATGTGTTTAAAACCAGTTTTTAAGTAAAAAAGTTCAAAAAAGGCCTCCTAATGCTAACCAAACGGGTTCCAAATCGGCCTGAAAGTGGTTTCGGCTATTAGGTGACCTGCAAAGATAGTCAAATTTGGGGTAATTACCACATCCTAGGTGTCTGAGAGGCACAATTTGGTAACGGCTTTTTGGGAATTTTGTTGTTTGCAAATTTTGAAGATGGTTTCCAAAACCAGTCAAACGCTGCCTGAAAGAGCATCAACAATCAAAGGCTAATATTGCCGTCTGTTATTGGGTAATGTATTGTTCAAGATGTTCGATGACCGATTTTTGATCCTGGATGATTTGCTTGACAACGTCCCCAATCGAAATCACACCTGTAAGCGTATTATCATCTACGACAGGCAGGTGACGGATATGTTTGTCGCTCATGAGCGTCATACACTCTTCGATGGTGCTATCTGAACTTACTGTAAATGGGTCCTTCGTCATTAGTTCACCGATGGGTGTTTCCTTGGAGGATTTCCCCTTCAAAATAAGCTTCCGGGCATAATCGCGCTCCGTAAAAATTCCTATTAGCTTACCGTTTTCCACAATCAAAAGCCCGCCAATATTCTTCTCGCTCATCTGCTCAATGGCACGGTAAACCATTATCCCAGGTTCAACCGAAAAAACTATTGCGGAAGGGCCTTTAGATTTAAGTATATCACGAACTTTTCCCATAACCTTCGTTTTTAATTGCGTTCAATCGAATGAAGATAAAATCTTTAGGGGGGAAATGCAAGAGGAAGCTGGTAATTTGTTAAAGGCAAATGGTCAATCGCTAACTGTTACCTGTTACCGATTATCTCTTATTATCTTGCCAGCAAGGAAATCAAGCTATCCGGGAACACCCCCATTGCCAGAATAAGAACCAGCAGAATAATCATCAGGAGGCTGGAGGAGGCATTTAGCGACACGGGACTTTCATCGCCTTTCTTAACATACATGGCAATAATAACCCTGAAATAATAGAATACACCAATCAAAGAGGTAACCACCGCTACGATGACCAACCCCGAGTGGCCATTGCTTATTGCCTGAGTAAATACCATGTACTTACCGAAAAATCCGGCCAGTGGAGGAATGCCAGCCAGTGACAACAACGCAACGGTCATTACCACCGCCAGTAATGGCTGTCTTTTATAAAGTCCGTCAAATCCATACGCACTTTTCGATTTTTCAACTTCATTCAAAACGCTGAAGGCAGCAATGGAAGTAATCGAGTAAGAGGCGAGGTAATAAAATACTGTTGATGAAGAGGTTATGCTATCTGAAATGAAGGCTAACAGAATATATCCAACATGTCCTACGCTGGAATAAGCAAGCATTCGTTTTACACTTATCTGATATACCGCAGTGACGTTAGGGACGATCAATGTCAGGACGGTAATTACCTGAACCACCATTATCCAGGACGACTGAATCGGATAGAATATATAAGAGAATACACGGTAGAAGGCGCCAATCGCAGCCACTTTGACAACGGTTGACATAAATGCCGTAATGGACGTAGGAGCACCTTCGTAAACATCGGGAGCCCAGAAGTGAAATGGTACTGCTGAAATCTTAAAGGCCATGCCCACGAGCATCAGGAGAACCCCAACGTAGAAGAACCCCGGGAGGACCATGCCATCAAGATTGATGTAAGCAGCAATATCAAGGATATAGAACGATCCTGAAGCTCCATACACAAGTGCAATACCCATCAGTAAGAAGCCTGTGGCA
The DNA here is from genome assembly GCA_038241465.1 of Cytophagales bacterium. Classification (GTDB taxonomy): domain Bacteria; phylum Bacteroidota; class Bacteroidia; order Cytophagales; family Cyclobacteriaceae; genus ELB16-189. The sequence goes on from JBBRFP010000159.1 coordinate 1,827, forward strand.
AAAGAACCCATCAGGAAATACTTAAATGAGGCTTCATTTGACAGCAAACTTTCTTTGGTGCTTCCCGCCAGGATGTACAGAGAGATGGATAAAATTTCGATACCAAGAAAGAGCATGGCCATGTTTGCCATGGAAACCATCATGATGGCACCTGAAATCGCAAACAATACAAGTGCTGAACGGTCTGTTTGATGAATTTGATTTCTGAAATAGTCGGACGACATCCAGAACCATAAGGCGGAGATGATCAGTATTAGCGCAGTGTAGGCAACCGAAAAATTATCAAACACAAGCATGTCACTGTAATAATGAATGGTCGTGTTCCAATCCATTACGATAAGTACTATGGCTGCGATAATTCCCGGAATGATAATAAACGCCAATCCTTTTTTAAGATTGGTTATTTCCGCGAGGAGCGAAAGAAAACCTAAACCGCAAATGACGTATAGTGCATTCATGCTATTTGAGCGAAGCTGTAGAGTCGGAAATAAGTGTGAGAAGATTGGTCACTGCGGCTTCTGATATTTCAAGCAATGGAGCCGGATAAACACCAATCAGGATAATCAGTAACACAACGGGGTAAAGTACAATCTTCTCATTAGACGTCAGGTCTGTGAACCCTGCCGTAGCAGCGTTCGTTTCTCCTGACATTGATTTTTGGAATGTTCTGAGCATATAAATCGCTCCTAGTATAATTGTCAATCCGGCAATGGAACCAATGACTACCTGAAACTGAACAAGCGAATTGATTAATAGAAATTCGCCAACAAATCCACTGGTCAATGGCAACGCAACACTTCCCAGCATCACGATCAGGAACACGGATGAAAGTTTAGGTGCCACATTTCGTATTCCTCCTAATTCGGAAAGTGTCCGCGTCTTTGTCCGTTCGAAAATAATATCAATAATATAAAATGACGCAAACACAACGATACCATGACTTAACATCTGGATCATTGCTCCCTGCATTCCAATGATCGAAAAGGTGAACAAACCCGCGGAGATCAATCCTACGTGCGCAATCGATGAGTATGCAATAAGCCTTTTAAAATCTTTTTGAACGATTGCAATGCACGAAGCATAAATAATTCCAATCACGGAAAGTATCACAGCAACAGTTCCCCACTCGGAAACACCCATTGGAACAACAGGCATCAACCATCGGATAACGCCGTAGATTCCCATCTTGAGCATAATAGCGGATAAAAGCATGGTGCCCTGAGTTGGAGCCACGGTGTATGTATCGGGCTGCCAGGTATGAAATGGGAATACGGGCATCTTGATTGCAAAAGCGAGAAAGATTGCCCAGAATAAAATACTCTGATCAGAAAGCGGTAATGACCTGCCTGCCGCGTACAATGCATCAATATCAAAGGTATGTGCGTCTGGTGTTTGTAAATAGAGATACACCAACGCCACGAGCATCAATAAGCTTCCGGCAAGTGTATAAATAAAAAACTTCAATGTGATCTTACCACTGCCCTCTTCTCCCCAGATAAGACAAATGAAATAGATTGGGATCAGGGCCATTTCCCAGAACAGGTAAAATAAAAAACCATCACGGGCAGTAAACACTCCTACTAATGCCATTTGCATCATCAGGATAAGACCGTAAAATGAGGAGGATCGCTGTGTAGAACTGCTGAAAGAAGAAAGTATGATTAATGGAACAAGGACTGTCGTGAGTAACACCAGCAACATACTGATGCCATCAATACCGGCATTGAAGCTGATTCCCAACGATTCAATCCACGGTAGATTCACGATGAATTGCACATCGGAAGATTTTTCAAACTGAAAAAGAACGAACAGTGATACTCCAAGCTCAATGATGGAAGCAAAAAGCGCCACTTCTTTGGCGTTCTTAAGCCTTGCCACCAAAAGTAGCATCGAAACTAATAAAGGCCAGAATATGAGGAAGGAAAGGATCATAGATTTCTTATCTCAATCTGGTTAATTAATGAATGTTATTGTCAGCATCGCTACTATTCCAATGACCATTATGAAAATATAAAAACCAATGCTACCGTTTTGCAGAAGTCTGAGAACTTTACTCCAGTCGATCACCGTGTTCCCTGTAAGGTTTACTACCCCATCGATTGCCATCCGCTCAACAATCAAATCAAACTTGGCTGAAACCCAGTACAATGGTTTAACCACTATTGTGTCATAGATTTCATCAACATAGTACTTATTGTATGATAGGCGATGTAGCATACCGGTACTGTTCTGATCAACGGCGGGAACCTCTTCTTTCTTAACATACATCGAATAGGCAATTCCGATCATCACAAGAGTAAGAACAATAACAAGTCCCATCAATGCATATTCAGTGGAATGCTCCAGCGGGTGCTCTATTAATAATTCCTTCGATTGACTGAATACAGGTGAAAGATATTCCGAGAGTTGACCTGATCCGAACAGGGCTTCAGGAACGTTCATGAAACCGCCTACAGCAGAGAGAACCGCAAGGGCGATCAATGGAATGGTTATGCTTCTCGGTGATTCGTGAATAGGGTGCATCGCGTCGTGACGGGCTCTTTCCTTTCCGTAAAAGGTGAGGAAGAATAACCTGAACATATAGAAGACAGTGAGCAATGAAGCCACCAGTGCTACTCCATACGCTAGTTTATTGTGCGCAAATGCATCTGCCAGAATTTCATCCTTTGAGAAAAATCCTGCAAACGGCGGAATCCCGGAAATAGCCAGCACACCGAAGAAAAAGGTGAAATAGGTTACCGGCAAGTACTTTTTCAAGCCGCCCATCTTTCTGATGTCTTGCTCACCGCTCAGCGCATGAATGACGCTACCAGCACCGAGGAATAGCAGTGCTTTGAAGAAGGCATGCGTTGCCATGTGGAATATTCCACTGGAGAATGCTCCGAGGCCCAACGCCACGAACATCAAACCTAATTGACTGACTGTTGAATAAGCCAACACTTTTTTAATGTCATTTTGGGTCAGGGCAATGGTTGCGGCGAATAACGCTGTTGCGAGTCCGATGATTAATATGAAATCAAGTGCTGCTGGGGAAAGTGCGTATAATAAGTTATTACGGCACACCATATAAACTCCAGCCGTTACCATCGTTGCTGCGTGTATCAAAGCAGACACCGGCGTAGGGCCTGCCATAGCATCCGGAAGCCAGGTGTACAAAGGGATCTGAGCGCTCTTACCCATTGCGCCGATAAAAAGAAGGGTGGTGATAAGTGTTATTGTCCCAGTATCAACGGAAGCAATCTTTGAAAATACATCTCCATAAACCAGGCTTCCCGTATTCATAAAGATCAGTATCATGCCTACCAGTAAGCCAAGATCTCCAATGCGATTCATGATAAAGGCTTTATTTGCCGCGTTGTTGTATTCTGTGTTCTTAAACCAGAATCCGATCAACAGGTAAGAGCAGAGCCCAACTCCCTCCCATCC
>JBBRFP010000160.1:0-5243 GCA_038241465.1 Cytophagales bacterium
GGTCCAATATAAAGACAAGCTTGCCTGTCTGATGGTCACGTATCCATCTACCCATGGCGTATTCGAAGAAGCCATTACCGACATCTGTGAAACAATTCATGCACAAGGCGGATTGGTTTACATGGATGGAGCCAATATGAATGCTCAGGTTGGATTGACATCGCCAGCAAATATCGGCGCGGATGTTTGTCATTTGAATCTTCACAAGACATTCTGTATTCCGCACGGCGGCGGTGGCCCAGGCATGGGACCGATTTGTGTAAACGACAAATTAAAACCATTTCTTCCTGGTCATGCACTGGTGAAGACAGGCGGGGCTCACGCAATCACTGCTGTGTCTGCCGCCCCCTGGGGAAGCGCAAGCATTCTTGCCATTTCCTATGCCTACATCGCCATGATGGGCGGAGAGGGACTTACGGATGCAACCAAGATTGCGATTCTTAGTGCAAACTACATTAAGGAGAAACTTAACGGACATTACAAAATTTTATACACAGGATCACAAGGTCGTTGCGCTCACGAGATGATTGTTGATTGCCGGGATTTCAAAAGATTCGGAGTAGAAGTTGAAGACATCGCGAAACGTTTGATGGATTATGGTTTCCATGCGCCAACGGTTTCTTTCCCAGTGGCAGGAACACTGATGATTGAGCCTACTGAAAGCGAGCCCAAAGATGAACTCGATCGTTTTTGCAAGGCACTCATTGAAATCAGGAATGAAATCCGCGAAGTGGAAGAAGGTAAAGCTGATAAAGATAACAATGTGTTGAAAAACGCTCCCCATACGGCTGCGGTGATCACTGCCGATGAATGGACATTTCCTTACTCAAGACAGAAGGCTGCATATCCACTCCCTTTCGTGAAAGAAACGAAGTTCTGGCCAGCGGTTAGTCGTATCGATAATGCGTATGGGGATCGCAATTTGGTATGTAGTTGTTTGCCCATTGAAGAATATCAATAGAAAAGGCCAGAGTCTTTAGTGAATAGTCTTGGCGGCGAAAGTTGCTGAGACTTTTTTATTGCCGTGGGTGTAAGGTGTTCAAAAATCACCCAGTTTGATTTGAACGATTCAAAACTCCTTAGATTCATGTTCGTTTCAAATCCAATGAATTATCTGAAAAAAATCACATCGCTTTCTCTTGTTTGCCTTGCTATGACTTCTACCCTGGCGCAGCAATCATCAAATCCTGATCTCAACGCCATGGTTGAAGCAGAACGCGCTTTCGCAAAGATGGCAAAGGAACAAAATACGCGAGACGCATTCTTGTATTACATGGTTGACAATGTAATCACTTCTGGTAAAGAAGGTCCCATCATTGGAAAGGTAGAGATCAGGAAACAACAGATTGACAACGGTTGGCTGAAGTGGGATGTGGCTTTTGCCGACATAAACAATAAAGGAGACCTTGGATATACCACTGGTCCATGGGAATTTCGAAGTAACAAAACTGATAAAGATCCTGTAGCGTACGGGGAATTCAATTCAATCTGGCGTAAGCAGTCTGACGGGACATGGAAAAATGTTTGTGATATCGGAGCAAGCCATGGCAAAGGAGTTAGTGTCGATTCAATTCAATTCTCTGCAGGTGATGATCGTGGGTTAAGTTACGTTGTTCACGACTCAGAAAATATTGGATATAGCGATCAGGAGTTCAATAATCGTCTTGTCAGGAACCCGAGAAAGGCTTATTCGAAGTTCCTCGCAGACAAGGCAAGAATTATACGTAAAGGAAGTTTGCCTGCAGTAACACCGGAGCTAAGAGAGAAATATTTGAATAATATCGAAAGAATCACTAATGCGACTTCAATGGGAGGTTACATGCCTCAAAGTGGCGACCTGGGTTTTACGTATGGAAAGGCTACTATTGAATCAACAGTGAATGGCAAAAAGATAAGTAGCACAGCGACCTATCTTCGCGTTTGGAAAACGTATAAAATGCAATATGAGATTGTGCTTGACGTGCTCACTTATCAATAAACTTAGATAAATGAATACGATAAATTGAGTCACCTCATTTTCAAATTCTAAAATTATTATTTCAACCCATGCTGATCAATCAAATAGACCATCGCGGCCATCGCGGCCGCACCCAGCTCCAACTCACGTTTATCCACTTTATCAAATGTATCTTCCTTTGTGTGATGGTATGTAAAATAACGTTGAGGATCAGGTAAAAACTCCATCACCGGAACTCCCTGCCTGCCCAACGGACCAATGTCTGCTCCTCCACCCTGCTGACCAAAATCATAAAGTCCATAAGGCTCTAGTATTGGTCTCCAACCCATAACTTTCTTTCGAACACTGTCAGTTACCGTCATGGTAAAACCGCGTGGTGTAAATCCTCCGCGATCAGACTCGATGGCAGCGATATGTTTTTCCTTATTCGCCGCAGCGAGCTCGGCATACTTTGTTCCACCGCGCAGGCCATTCTCTTCGTTCATAAACATGACGGCACGAATGGTTCGTTTTGGTTTGTAGCCCATGGTGTTGAAAATTCTCAGCACTTCGATGGACTGAACACAACCTGTACCGTCATCATGGGCACCCTGCGCCAGATCCCATGAATCAAGATGACCGCCTACAACAATGATTTCATCTCTGTATTCCCCGCCTTTTATTTCTCCAACAACATTAAACGAAGGAGCATCTTCCAGCATTTCGCTGTGTGACTCCAAATAGAACTGAAGATTCTTATCATCTTTTAAGATATTGCTTAAAACATCTGCATGCTTTGTACTGATGGCCAGCGCCGGAATTTTCACACCGTTTAATTCGTAGCGCATTCCCCCTGTATGAGGATAATCTTCAATGTTAACTCCCATTGAACGAACGATTACTGCAACCGCACCATGCTTTACTGCTTCTTGAGCACCACGACCACGCTGATCATTCGCGCCACCGTATGCAGCAAAAGGATCAATTTGCTTTGGATCCATTGGCCTGTTGAAGAAAACTATTTTTCCTTGAATAGCTTTAGAGCCAAGTCCCGCCAATTCTGTAAGGCTCTTTACTTCTATCACCATTGCCTGAATTCCCTTTGGACCTGTTCCTATTGATCCACCAAGAGCACATACATTTACCTCGATTGGTTTTTTCTTATTTGATCCAATGATCTTCCCTATTTCCTTCTGGCCTCGTACCCAGTGGGGCACCATCACTGGCTGAAGCCATACAGAATCAAACCCATAATCTTCCATTACCTTTCTACTCCATTCAACAGCAGTCGCCGCACCGGGTGAGCCACTTAGTCGCTGTCCAATCTTTGTGGTCAGATACTCCAGGTTGGAATAGGCTTTGCCTTCTGTAAGTGCTGAGGAATAAATCTGTCGGATGGCCGTTTCATCTACTGTTTGGGCCAGTGCCATGTGGAAAAGGAAAGTAATGGGGAAGAGAATTAACGTTTTCATTGAAATCAGTTGATATTTTGGAGCTGGCTAAGATAGAACTTTCCCTTATTGAAAATTGTAATAGCTGAGAAAGGCTTAACTTTATTACATCAATTTTACACCAATGGCTTTTCTGTTTGATTCTTTTGAAGGTTGGAAGCGCTACAGCGAAGAACAAAAGCTGTCGCTGGTAGACGTCGTATTACAATACGAGGAAACTCAAAAAGGAAGGACAAAAGCGCAGATCTGGGAACAACTCGGTGTAGCCTGGACAGTGATGAAAGAGGCCGTTCGCACTGGACTTGAGGAAGACATGACATCTCGCTCAGGTATGATCAATAACGGCGCGAAGAAAGTATACAACTATCCTACTGCCGTATTATCAAGAGAATTTCAACAACTGATCTCACGTGCACTTGCAGCAAAAGAAGTTAACTCTTGTATGGGCAGAATCGTTGCTGCACCAACGGCGGGCGCGAGCGGCATCATGCCTGGAGTACTTTACACATTACAAGAGATTCATAAAGTCTCAGATAAAAAGATTTTAGAAGCAATGTTGCTCGCTGCGGGCATTGCGCTAATAATGGAACAAAAGGCTTCTATATCCGGCGCCGTTGGCGGCTGCCAGGCGGAGACCGGCACCGCCGCAGCAATGGGATCCGGTGGAATTGTGTTTTGTCTTGGCGGTGATACGGATCAGATCTTCAATGCGGTGGCCATTACAGTTCAGTGTATGCTCGGACTTGTATGTGATCCAGTCGCTGGATTGGTTGAAGTTCCATGTGTTGTTCGCAATGCAAGTGCCGCGGCAATCGCTAATAGCTCGGCACAAATTGCATTGGCAGATGTAAGCAGTGTGATTCCTGTTGATGAAGTGATTGAGGCAATGGGTGAAATTGGCGCAAGCATGGAGACGCGTTATAAGGAAACTGCTCTTGGCGGACTAGCCGCAACACCTACAGCCCTACGAATTGCAAAGAAAGTTCTGATACGGGATATCGAAATGCTCCCTGACGAAGATAAATAGTCCCCTCTCACATCTTCTAATTTCCTTCATCCATTGCGCACGAACCGGAGGAGATCGATTTAGATTTAATTGGGGCTGACAAGCCACAAAGCGACAGAATTTCCATGCCCGTCCCGATGGGCTGGGTTGAACAAGGCTACTACCGATAAACGTGCCGAGGGAATTTAAAATCGGTCTTCACATGCCGGCAGCCATTTGATGAATTGAATTTAGAGTGGGGTTAAAACCGAATACCTCCATGCCTTTTAGCTAATGAATCCAGGCAAAACTTCCGCGCCTACAAAATAAATGATTCCGCTAAAGATCACTGACCACGATACTGCACTGATCAGCATGTAAAACAATATTTTTTCTTTTGGATATCCCAGACTCAACGCCAGTATCGTTCCACCAATCGGTGTTAAAAAGACAGGAGTAAACAGCGCAACGCCTGTCAGCCCATACTTACTCCAGAATGCCGAGCGTTCTTTTGCAGGTTTTTTCTTCTTCCTAAAGATCTTGTCTATGACCTTACTTTTTATCCACTCACCGAAATAGGTAAAGGCCACAACACTCACCATCATTCCGGAAATAGTGGCGACCACGGTGGTGACAAAATGAAGCTTAGCGCCAAAACCGGTAATTGGACCCAAAATAAATTTGAGCATGCTCAATAAAAATACTCCGAGTGCCTTTGATAGTTCTTCTCCCATACCTGCCTTAAAATCTCGTAGATAAAATAATCAGGATTTTGGATGAATCGCCAACTCATACGCCTGACGATAATGCTTGATCAGTGTCTTCCAGTCAAAAGCTGCAGAATAATTCTCCACATTGTTGCGCTGCATAA
>JBBRFP010000161.1:0-5206 GCA_038241465.1 Cytophagales bacterium
ATACTATACTATACTATACTATACTATACTATACTATTTTACTGTCGCGTGCTTAACCGCGGCAATGGCGCGACGAACTCCGCGAGATCACTTTTTACCGATTGCGGCCCAATAAATACCTGCGTACACATGATTCAAAAATGCCGATTCGGTATAGACACTGGGCATATGTCCTAACGCTGTATAAAAAGATCGGCCACCATCGTATTCATGATACCATGATATCGGGTGAAAGTTGCCCATGCCTTCGCTCTTGATACTCTTATGAGCCCATTCTACTTTTGGATTGTAAGAAGACTCGTCGACCGTCAATATATACTTTAATCCAGCGATTGTTTCAGGTTCAAACTCATACCATTCATCAGTCCAGAATTGGCCTTCTGTAAATCCGCCCAATCCAGGGAAAGTATTGTTTGTAAATCTCAATTTTGCTGTTTGAATTACGGGGTGAATGCGAAACATCCGACCGACCAGCTTCGTGTACCAGGGCCAGGTATATTCTGTGTCGGAGGCGCTGTGGATGCCGACATATCCTTTACCAGCTTGAATAAATTTTTCGATTGCCTTTTGTTCCTCGTCATTAAATATATCTCCGGTAGAATTCAGAAAGATCAGCACTTGAAATTTCTGCAGGAAAGCATCGGTGATCGGCATTCCATCCTGATGCCATTGCAAGTCGAATTGATTTCGAATAGCCAATGCTTTCATGGCTGCAACACCTTCATTAATGGATTCATGATGCCAGCCCGCTGTTTTCGTTATCAATAAGGCGCTAAACTGTTTTCTATCTTGCGCCATTAACTGAACGCAAAAAAAGGACAACAGAAAGATAAGAGACACAATTGATTTTTTGTTTTTCATAAATTGGATTTTTGAAAGTGTTCTACGCACATTTAGAAATGAAATGAACTTAACTGAATCCGGCGCGACAGCTCTGCGGTTTGTCGTTGTAAGCCTATCCATAGAATTGAATACCCTAGTTTTCTCAATCGCTTTATCAAGTAAATCAGTTTCCATTCAACCCATCATTAGATACTTACCAACCATGAACCGAGCCATCTTTGCCTTGTAATATTGGGTGGGGGAATTTTGTTTTCGTAACCACTTCCATAATGAACGTTGCTTTTTTTGGATCAAATTTTACGCCAAGCCCCGGGCTGGGATTAAGGTGTAGTTTGCCATTCGAAAACAACATATAGTCGTCATTGAAATACGCGGGTTTTTCAATTTCACCACCGCCCAGCTCCATCAGGCAACGAGTAGGGCTGCTGGAACCGAGTACGTGAACGAGTGCTGCTGTAGAAAGTGGGCCAGTAAAATGCGGAATCATTCCTACATAATGGGTCTCGCACATCGATGCGATTTTTTTGAGCTCCGTGATACCGCCGGAGTTTGGTAAGGTAATCCTGCAATAATCAATCAATCTGTTTTCGATTAACTCATTAATATCCCATCGGTCGCCGAATTGTTCACCGACAGCGATCGGGACTTTTGTCATTTGTCTTATGGTTTTGTAAACACCTGGATTTTCAGACCGGATGATGTCTTCCACAAAATAAGGTTGAAGGCTTTCGATGACATCACAAATCTTGATCGCTTCAGGTGTATCAAATCGGGTATGAAGGTCTATTGCCCATTTGCCACCGCCGCCCACTGCCTCATCCATGCGCTTGCAATGCTCAATGGTTTTTTGGGTGTGTTCATAAAAATCGAATCGCTCCTCGCCATTTCCGCCGGTAGGTCCCGTGCGATAAGTTCTCAATCCTGCAGCAATGCAATCCTTGGCTCGGTCATATTCTGTCGCCCCTTTTGAGGCGTTGAAACCTGTAGCATAACACTCGACAAATTCACGGGTCGCGCCACCGAGGAGTTCATATACCGGGACCCCCAATGCCTTGCCTTTAATATCCCACAACGCCATTTCAAGTGCCCCAAGAGCATGCAACTTCTCTCTTCCCGGAGGATAAAACATCCCGCGGTAAAGATTCTGCCAGAGATATTCAATCCTGAAAGGATCCTCTCCAATCATCATTTGAGCGCATTGCTCAATGGTATCTTTGGAGCCCCCTTCACCGATGCCGATAATCCCACCATCCGTTTCAATTTCCACAATTCCACGGGCCTGGTTGAACAAGGGTTTGGTGTATCCAGGTGCTGCGTAGTATCGAATCTTTGTGATTTTCAACTTCGACGGCAAGGCTTTGATCGAGTCGGCGTTCGCTTTGGCTTCCGTGATGCCTGCCAACAGAGCGGTGCTTCCCAACAGGGTTGACCGTAAGAAATTCCTTCTTTGCATACTTAATGGCTTTTGTTTTAAAAATCAATTCAAGATACATATCTAAGCGGCCAATTTCATCGGCGAAGACCGAAGCAGCGGCTGAAAGTATTTCCGCCATGGAGAACCTCCCCTATTCAATATTAATTTCCAAAGGCGAGATCACTCAACCTCTAATGCTGCAAATACAGTCAAAAATGAAGGATTAAACTTCTCAATATTATGTTATTGTTAAGTCATTTAACATTCGGGTAACATTCAATAACTTTGATTTCAATTAAATCATCATGAAAGAAAAATCAAACTCAACTGGCACTGCCACTAAGAAAGAGATCCGCTCGAAGATCAAAGATTCAATTAACGCAGCCATTGGCCAATTTGAGAAAGGCGCAACGTCTAAAAAGATTAAGAAGGTTGTTCAAAAGACTGCCAAAAAACTTTCGGTCAAAATCAAGAAGGATCTAAAGAAGATAAAAGCGAAGACAGCCAAGTCGTCTAAAAAAATAAATGGTCAATTGAAAGAGGCAGTGGTGAGCTGATGAACTTCGATGAATTCGGAGGAGGCCTATAGAAAACAATTTTACCGCGTACGGTTCAACCGCGCCCTTGAACCCGTGAAAACTATGCTGCTCTACAAAAAAAAGAGCAGTACGAGCAGTCAATGGTTGAATTTGGTCGACAAAACACGAACCGGCGTCTTGAACAAACCAACGGAATACCTGAATGGAGAACTTCCTGAAAATGAAGTCGTGACGTTTCTGATTGACAACATTTTCAGAAATTTTATAAAAACGTATTCCGGCAAGTTATCCCCCCGGGCTCTAGGCTATCCTCAGGCTATCAGTTAAACTCAATCCCTGCGCGCTAAATTGGTTATAAGTTTTCACACCGTCGCTCCTGCCACATTGATTGACAAACGAATTACCTGGGAGGTCATTGACAATAAATCAGCCAAAGCCACTTTTACCAATCAGACCACTACAATATCCGCCATTCTATATTTCAACGAAGAAATCCGGGTAGTGCCAGATTGCATCACCATACGTCATAACGTCTATTCCGTTTATATTTTTATAATTACTCACCGGTGTGGAAAATGGATAGCGATTTATATCCATTTCGTTAGAAATGAAATCAATCAACTGAACTTGGAAATTTTGTTTGTGGAAAATTCAATTTGAAGGATATCGAATACAATGTTTCAGATTGAAATAAATGGAGCATCCAACTCGATTAAAAAGAACAAAATGCTGATAGCCCTAGTTACATCAATGATAATCCTAATCTAACTTCTCGGTTTATTATTGGGTCTTTTATTAAGGCCAGACTTCACACTTTTGAAAGTAAATTCAACTTAATACTGGAAGAGCCGCTATTAATGGCTAAGATCATAACACAAGAATTTTTATTCCCAACAACTATAGGGCGGGTATGTCAAGATATACGCCTTCCTCTTCGCGCCGGACAATTAATTTAAGGAATAAGTTACAGAAATCACACTTTTCCGTGTATCCCAAAAAATTATGTCTCGTTTGGTCACTTGTCGATTAAAGTCCCGATCTTGCATGTCCATGCATCTGAAACTGAAGATATCACTAGGATTTGTAGGTCTTGTTTTTCTGTTCTCCTGTCAGAAAAAGACTTCTAAAACAAACCCGTTGATCGAAGATATTTCCGAATCGGTCTATGCCTCGGGGATTGTTAAGAGTAAAAATCAATACCAGGTCTTTTCCACCGTGAGCGGCATCGCTAAAAAAATATTTGTCAGCGAAGGAGATTCTGTAAAGGCGGGTACACCGTTGATGCAGATCTTTAACAAAGCACCCCTTCTCACACCGGAAAATGCAAAACTGGCGGCGGATTATGCATCGCTTTCCTCTAACCGGCAAAAACTGGAAGAAATTCGATTACGTATTGAACTTGCCAAGACCAAAATGGCCAACGATTCACTTCTTTTGGAACGAACCGAAATTCTGGCGAGGCAAAACGTAGGCACCAGGATCGACCTGGAACAAAAGCAATTGAATTATCAGAATTCACGCAATGCATACCGTGTTTCGCAGATTGAGTACAATGACCTTAGCCGTCAGCTAATATTATCCGCGCGACAATCAAAGAATATACTGGCGATTAACAGCAGTCTTGCTGATGAATACATATTGAAAAGTGAAGTTGCCGGTAGGGTGTATAATGTATTAAAAGAAGAGGGAGAAATGGTAAACAGTCAAAATCCTGTAGCAACCATCGGTGATAGCAAATCATTTCTGCTGGAATTACAAGTCGATGAATATGATATCGTTAAAATCAAATTGAATCAGAAAGTACTGATCACAATGGATAGTTATAAAGACAGCCTATTTGAAGGATTGATTTCCAAAATTGATCCTATCATGAATCAGCGATCAAAGTCGTTCACAGTAGAAGCCCAATTTGTGAAACGACCTGAGGTACTATATCCCTTCCTCACAGCGGAGACCAACATCATTATCCAAAAAAAAATAAAGGCACTTACCATTCCTCGCGCCTATCTCTCTGACCAGTCTACCGTATTGATGGAAGATGGCACAACCAGAAAAGTAGTGACGGGATTAATGGATTACGAACGCGTAGAAATCTTGAATGGTTTAAGTCAACAAGATGTGATCATAAATCCTGAACTTTGAACTACACCCTTATCGCACGGATCGCCGGTGCCTTGTTGCTGGCACGCTGGAAGCAGACACTGGTGGCTGCGATCGGCGTTACGTTTAGCATAACAATGTTCATCGCACTACTCGGATTTATGAATGGCCTCAACGACTTACTCGATGGCCTGATTCTTAACAGAACTCCCCATGTGCGGTTGTTTAATGATGTTAAGATGAATCCAAAGCAGCCCGTTAATAACTATCCTGAACTCTCTACCGGGCACAACTTTATCCATTCAATAAA
>JBBRFP010000162.1:0-5201 GCA_038241465.1 Cytophagales bacterium
GAACAGGCGTGGGTGGCAGGATAACAAAAGATGATGCGGCAAAAGCGCAGGTAGCTCCAGGAAAGGATGATAAACCAAAACCTGTTTTAACAGCTCCAGCAATTTCATCTGGAGTTACAAGAAATGAACGTCGCGAAAAAATGTCTTCTATCCGTAAGACCATTGCGAAGCGATTGGTTACCGTGAAAAATGAGACCGCGATGCTTACTACATTCAATGAGGTAGACATGAAGCCGGTAATGGATCTAAGGAGTGCCTATAAAGAAAAGTTTAAAGAGAAGCATGGCGTGGGACTTGGGTTTATGTCATTCTTTACGAAAGCGATTTGCGTTGCATTGAAAGAATTCCCTGCGGTGAACGCATCTATTGATAAAGATGAGATTGTGTACCATGATTATTGTGATGTTTCAATCGCGGTGTCAACTCCACGAGGTTTGGTTGTTCCTGTGATCAGAAATGCAGAAGCATTATCCATGGCTCAGATTGAGAGTGAGGTTGTTCGCCTTGCTGGAAAAGGTCGTGATGGAAAACTTTCTATTGAGGAAATGACTGGAGGTACGTTCTCCATTACAAATGGCGGTGTATTCGGTTCGATGATGTCAACACCAATTCTTAATCCACCGCAGTCGGCAATTCTTGGTATGCATAATATTGTTGAGCGCCCCGTGGTGAAAAACGGCCAAGTGGTAGTAAGACCAATCATGTATATCGCATTATCGTATGATCACCGAGTAATTGATGGCCGCGAGTCCGTGAGTTTCCTGGTGAGAGTGAAGGAGATGTTGGAAGACCCAGGTCGTTTGATTCTTGGCGTGTAGAGATATGATATCCTCTGAAAATTAATTGGAATGCTGGTCACAGATTTTGAAACAGTAAACCTTGGTCCTTTGATCGAATTGTTATCGAAGCAATATGATGGTGTGGAATCAAGGTTTGCTGGAATAGAAATGATTCCTTGTTTTATTATGTCTGCAGCGTTCGCTCTTGAGGACTATCCATCTATAAACGGCAATAACAAACATATTAACGTTGGTATTAAAAATGGTGATCTTCACTTCATGATTAAAGACGCGAACCGATTGAATATGGGCCAGATTGAAGATGACATTATTCGTGCAGTGAAATCAAAAAATATAGCTGAGACATGGAATGATGAAGAAACCTTTTCGATCATCAATACAGGTATGCTAGAAATAGCCACTCCGGTCATAGATCATTCTGTATCGGCAGTAATGGGGATTCATGCGATAAATGAAAGGCCCTTTGCGCTTAATAAGAAAACGACGGCCGACAGACCCTGTATGGAAATTTCTCTTTCCTATAAAAATGATACCATCACCAACGAGGAGGCGTGCAGCTTTCTGAAGGAAATAAAAGAATTGCTGGAGAACCCAGAGCCATCGGACGAATGATTATTTCAGCAAATTTAGAGTTTTTAAATCATAGAAGTTTATGCAATACAATGTCATTATCATTGGATCAGGTCCCGGAGGTTATGTAGCTGCGATTCGCTGCGCACAGCTTGGTTTCAAAACGGCGATCATTGAAAGGTATCCTACCCTGGGTGGCACGTGCCTTAATGTTGGTTGCATTCCCTCAAAGGCGCTGTTGGATTCATCGGAACATTTTCACAATGCGGCGCATACATTTAAAGAGCATGGAATCGAAATATCTGAGCCAAAGGCAAATCTTACTCAGATGATTAAGCGCAAGGGAGACGTAGTAAAATCAAACGTTGATGGCATTGCATTCCTGATGAAGAAGAATAAAATCGACATTTTTACTGGTGTCGGATCATTCATTGATAAAAATACTATAAAAGTTACATCCGCTGATAAAAAGGAAGCTACTCTAACAACTGATAACGTTATCATAGCAACCGGATCAAAACCAACTGCTCTTCCATTTGCTGCGTTTGATAAGAAAAGAATCATTTCCAGCACTGAAGCACTAGAGCTTAAAGAGATTCCAAAGCACCTTATCATCGTAGGGGGTGGCGTGATCGGTATGGAGCTTGGATCTGTGTATGCGCGTATTGGAGCTAAAGTTTCTGTTGTAGAATTTATGGAAAGCCTTATTCCGACAATGGATGCGACTTTGGGTAAGGAACTTTTAAAATCAACCAAGAAGCTTGGAATCGAATTCTATCTAGGTCATAAAGTCACTGCGATTGAAAATAAAGGAGTGGAAGTTATCCTTAAAGCAGAGCCAAAAAATGGAGCAGCTGCTATTGAGTTAAAGGGAGACTATTGCTTAGTGAGCGTGGGCAGACGACCGTACACTGACGGATTAGGTCTGGACAAAGTGGGAATTGAAACCATGAAAGGCCAAATTCCAGTGAACGATCATTTGCAAACAAAAGTCCCTAACATCTATGCGATAGGAGATGTTGTGCGCGGTGCAATGCTGGCGCATAAAGCGGAGGAGGAGGGAACGTTGGTTGCCGAGCAAATAGCTGGACAGAAACCTCATATCAATTACCTTTTAATTCCGGGAGTTGTGTACACCTGGCCTGAAGTGGCGAGCGTTGGTTATACCGAGGAGCAATTGAAAGCTGATGGCAAGGCCTACAAAGTTGGAACCTTCCCTTACAAAGCATTAGGTCGTGCAAGAGCAAGTATGGATCTTGATGGACTAGTAAAAGTTCTTGCTGATAAAATCACGGATGAAATTTTGGGCATTCATATTATAGGAGCGCGGGCAGCTGATATGATTGCTGCGGGTGTTACTGCGATGGAGTTCAGAGCATCTGCTGAAGATGTTTCAAGAATGTCACATGCACATCCAACATATATGGAGGCAGTGCGAGAAGCATGCTTAGCTGCGACAGCGAATAGGCCGATACATATCTAGATTGTTAAATGTGAAAAGCAGCACGTTAAAAGTAGTTGTCTGACGATTTTCTAAATTTTACGGTTCACATTTTACAAATGGGAGTTACGAAATATTACATCTCAGATAAACCGGCTCACCTTCTTCGCTGTAATAATCTCCGTGTTCATCCCGGCCCAATGTAGATTGCCATTATAACGTCCATGCTCCATTTTTAAGCAACGGTCCATTATCACCATCAATCCATTCGCCTCAGCCAGTTCAGCGGCTTCACGATTTATAATGCCTAATTGCATCACTACAGCCTTTGCTTTGATGGCAATTGCTTCTTTCACAACATTCACACATTCATCCGGACGGCGGAAGATATCGACAATATCCACAGGAACTGGAATAGAGGTCAGATCAGGATAACACTTCTCTCCAAGAATTTCCTGCTTTAATGGATTTACTGGAATGATCGTATATCCTTCCGACTTTAGGTACGAACCAACAAAATTGCTGGCGCGTTCCTTTTTGTCGGAAAGACCAACAATAGCGATTGTCTTCGAGCTATTTAAAATCTTACGAATCACATCTGAATTTTGATATTTATTTCTCTCGTCGGCGCTTAAGCGCGTGTTCATCGAGATATCGCATGAAAGGCTTGTTCCAAGTCCCATAGTAAGTCGTCTGTTGTTTCTAGTCCAATTGATAATCGTATAAGTTCAGGCTTGACATTTGCCCGTTGTAATTCTTCGTCTGAAAGCTGTTGATGTGTAGTGGAAGCCGGATGTATCACCATGCTTTTGCAGTCGCCAAGATTTGCTACATGAGAAAATAGTTCCAGATTTTCGATAAACTTCTTCCCTGCTTCACGGCCATTGCTGTTGCTCGTCTTTAAACCGAAAGAGAAGACAGATCCGGCACCTTTTGGCAGGTATTTTTTTGTTCTTTCATAATGCGGATGATCAGCAAGCCCCGGATAATTTACCCAGTCAACCATTGGGTGATCTTTGAGAAATTTTGCAATGTTCAATGCATTGGAAACATGTCTCTCCATTCTAAGGGAAAGCGTTTCCAGTCCTTGAATCAACAAAAATGAATTAAAAGGAGATACACATGCGCCGGTATCACGAAGAGTTTCGCATCTGGCCTTCATTAGAAAACCATAATGACCAAATGTTTCAAAAAAATTGAGATTATGATACGGAATGGATGGAGATGATATTGATGGGTAATTACTGAAATCGAATTTTCCCGAGTCAACAATAACTCCAGCAATAGAAGTTCCGTGCCCATTTAAGAATTTTGTTGCGGAGTGCAACACAATATCTGCACCCCACTCAAGCGGTCGACATAAATAGGGTGATGCGAGTGTATTGTCAATTACCAAAGAAATTGAATTGGCCTTTGCTAAAGTTGAAATGCCTTCAAAATCAAAAATACTTCCTTGCGGATTTCCAATGGTCTCACCATATAACAGGCGTGTCTTAGGAGTGATTGCTTTCTCCCAGTTTTTAATATCTGTCGGATCAACAAAATGAACTTTAATGCCAAGCTTTTTGAAGGTGTGCTCGAATTGTGTATAAGTTCCGCCGTACAAATGTGAGGATGCAACAAATTCATCGCCGGGATTTAAAAGTGTCATCATGCAGGTCATCTGCGCTGCCTGTCCACTGGCAGTAGCCAAAGCTCCGGTGCCACCTTCCAAAGACGCGATCCGCTCTTCGAAGACTGCTGTTGTTGGGTTGCTGATCCGTGAATAAATATTTCCGTACTGCTTTAGCTCGAAAAGTGACGCGGCATATTCAGGACTGTCAAATACATATCCGGCAGTCTGATAGATCGGTACTGCCCGGGCGCCTGAATACGAATCAGGGATATGGCCTGCGTGGAGCATCCGTGTTTCAAAGCCAAATTTTCTTTTCTCCGACATGGGTAATTAATTTCTATAAAGGAAGTAACGCCTTCTTTAAAAACAAACTATTTTTTGATGACTTATAACAACCGCGACAGTGTGTACGACCTAAGCAGTAATCCTGCCACCAAGGGAAGTAAAAAGAAGTGCAATTGCTGTGGAAGAAAAAACCAGCTCAGGGCGAGCAGGGCATAAATCACTGTCACGACAGAAAAATATTTTTTAAGGAAACTCGATGACCTTTCACGATAAATCAGCCACACCAAAAGATTTGTTGGCAGCGCCCAAAGGATGTTAAAGTTCTTATCTGCGGCCTGATGATCGGTTGCCGTCCATAGCAGTATCAATAATAATCCAATGAGGCCGGTGACGCAAAAGAAAATGGTATCGAACCATTTTGATATTTTTTTTCTTCGGAGATCATAAATGCATAAAACTGCTGCGATGAGGAAAAATGCGCCAAAGGCTA
>JBBRFP010000163.1:0-5197 GCA_038241465.1 Cytophagales bacterium
CATAAGTTATGAATGCGCTGGACTCATCACTTACGACTCATGACTTTTCCGTTTCTTTGCACCTTGCACCAAAAAAATGTCCATGAGATTTCCTTCTATCGCGCTACTCCTTCTTGCATTATTCGTTTCTCTATCGGCGTATACACAGGCTATCAGGAGAGATACGGTCACACTCGTCGGCGTAGGCGACATCATGATGGGCAGCAACTACGGAAGTGGGATGCTTCCAGCTAACAATGGCACCGGCTTAATGGCTGACGTACAGAATATTCTAAGCAGTGCCGACGTCACGATGGGAAATCTGGAAGGCGTTCTACTCAATGAAGGCGGAATTGCAAAAACCTGCCACGACCCTAAAGTTTGCTACGTGTTCAGGACGCCAGTAAAATACATTCAGAACCTCACGAATTCAGGATTTGATGTGATGAGCATTGCCAACAATCATGCGGGTGATTTCGGGGACCTAGGAAGAAAAAGCAGTATGGCTACCCTTCAATCAGCAGGCATTGAATTCGCCGGTCAGTTGCAAAAACCCTGGACCATCTTTGAAAAAAATGGAGTCAAGTACGGATTTATAGCATTCGCGCCTAATAGCAACTGCGTGCCACTCAATGAGATATTCAATGCAAAGAAAATGGTTGCTCAGCTTGATTCATTAACCGATATAGTGATCGTTTCATTTCATGGCGGAGCGGAAGGACCACAATACCAGCATGTGACAAGGAAGACAGAAATGTTTCATGGTGAAAACCGCGGCAATGTTTACCAATTTGCCCATCAGATGATTGATGCTGGTGCCGATATCGTGCTCGGCCATGGCCCGCACCATACAAGAGGCGTAGAAGTGTACAAAAATCGCTTTATCGCTTATAGCCTTGGGAACTTCTGTACGTATGGGATGAATATCACCGGGGTTAATGGTCTGGCGCCAATAATCAAAGTTTACACGAGTCCAACAGGAGAATTTTTTAAGGCGCACATCACCTCAACAGATCAGAGCGAGCGGCAAAAAGTGAAGGTAGATACGGAAAAAAGGGTGTTGCAACGCATACAACAGCTTAGTAAAGAAGATTTTCCGGAATCTACCATTACGATAGAGAATGACGGTTGGATCAGGAAACCCACAAACTAATGTTGACATCTTGTCGATGAAATAAATTTCACTTCTTTGCATTGAGATTAAAAGAATTGCTACTTTGCATCAAGTGATGGAAACGTCACAGTAATTTAATACATGGCTTACAGAGAAAAAGAAATTGAAAAGTTATATTACTCGATCGGTGAAGTAGCCGAGCAGTTTAATGTAGCCCCTTCGCTGATCCGTTTTTGGGAAACCGAATTCGACATCCTTCAGCCAAAGAAAAATCGCAAAGGCAACCGCCAATTCACCAAAGAAGACATCGATCAGATCCGTGTGATCTACCACCTTGTTAAAGAGAAGGGATTCACACTTAACGGAGCAAAAGAGATGTTAAAACAAGACTCTCTAGCCGTAAAAGATAAAATGGAGATGATTGATTCTCTAAGGAAAATCCGCAAGTTCCTCACAGAAGTGCGTGACAAGATTGGCTAAGGCCGTCTGTCAATTAAATGTGAAGCTTTAACTGCCACCAATTCCACTAAATTAGTCAGGTTTTCCAGATTGCGCCGCAACCTCGAGTGCTCCTACCTTCACGCGAATGGATCAGGAACGCATTTCCCTCATGGCGCTACATTATGTGCCGGGTGTTGGGGATTTTTTAATAAAACAGCTCGTAAGCTACTGCGGCTCGGCGGAACAAGTATTCAAACATTCTAAAGCCAAACTCCTGAAAATTCCCGGAGTTGGAGAAGTCACTGCACAGTCGATTACGGAGGGAAAGGCACGCGATCTGGCTGAAAAAGAATTCAGGAAAGCAGAACGTGAAGACACGCGAATACTCTTTTTCACGGATAAAGCATATCCGGTTCGTCTAAAGACGATTGATGATGCTCCTTCGTTGCTATACGTAAAAGGAAATATCAATCTTAACCAGATTAAGACAGTGGCTATTGTCGGCACACGTCAGGCAACGGACTATGGAAAGGATCAGGTGGAGCAAATCATTGAAGCCCTGGCTCCTCACCAGGCATTGATCATTAGCGGTCTGGCCTATGGCATCGACATACACGCACACAAGCAAGCCTTAAAACACGGGCTTTCTACGGTTGGTGTTTTGGGCAGCGGAATTGATGTCCTTTATCCTGCCATCCATAAAGACGTTGCAAAGAAAATGATTAATCAGGGAGGGTTGATCACGGAGAACCCGTTCGGCACAAAACCTGATGCCCATAATTTCCCGGCGCGCAACAGGATCATTGCCGGTCTATGCGATGCGCTGATTGTGGTAGAGGCAGCTGTGAAGGGCGGCGCGTTAATAACCGCAGAGATCGCCAATAGTTACAACAAAGATGTGTTTGCGATTCCCGGTAATCTCGGAAATCAATATTCGGAGGGTTGCAATAAGTTAATCAAGATAAACAAAGCCAACCTATTCATGTCGGTGAAAGACCTTGAATACATCATGAGCTGGAACCTGGGCAATGAGAAATCTAACAATCAGCTAAGTCTTGAGTTGCCGTTGATGGACCCCGAAGAGCGACTGGTGTTGAACGTATTGCTGCAAAAAAAAATACCGATAATGATCGATGAGCTGAGCATGAAGACCGGATTAGGTCAGGGAATGCTGGCCTCTATATTATTAAACCTTGAATTCAAAAATATGGTGATCTCGTTGCCGGGGAAGATGTATAAGGGGCGATGAAATAAAAATGTGCAAAGGATTCTGGATAAATACGATCTCGAAGCAAATGGAGATTATTCAAGCTTTGAATTTGTTAGAGATGGCCAAAAGGGAGAAATCAGGAAAATGATACACTTTGAAAAGTTCCTGGGTCAGGATCATGTTTCCAATTTAGGATTTGGTGATTATTACAAGGCTAAGAATGATGTCTTCAGGCCTTTTGGAAAAGTTTCTTTTTTGTAGAGAAATTAAAAGAGGCCGAAGAGTTGATCAGCAAACTAGGACTCCCTCCAAGGGATGTCCAAAAATAATATTCTAGTTTTAAAAAATCTCCTCCGCCACTCCGATCGAATTCAAGAACTCCTTCCTGTCAATGCCCGTCTCAATTCCTTTGGAATCCAGATAGAACAAAATCGTTTCAGTAGCAAGATTACCGACCAGTTCATCTTCTGCCATGGGACATCCGCCAAAGCCTTTTATAGCTCCGTCAAAGCGCTGGCACCCCGCATCGACTGCCGCCTGAATCTTTTCTAGCGCTGTTATCGGATTTGAATGTAAGTGAACTCCAAATTCAATTGCCGGAAAGTTCTTCGTGAGGTTGGTTAGAAGATAAATGATCTGACCAGGCTTTGATACGCCGATTGTATCGGCAAGTGAAATGATCTTCACCTCAAGAGTGGAGAGGATATCCACAAACTTCTCAACCAGGCCGAGATCAAAGGGATCTTTGTACGGATTGCCAAATCCCATACTGATGTAGGTCACGAGTATTTTATTTGTTGAATGACAAACTTCCTGAATGCTGTTTAGCGTATCAAGAGCTTCCGCAATCGACTTGTTGGTATTGCGCTGTTGAAATGTCTCCGATAAGGAAAGCGGAAATCCAAGATAACTGATCGACTTGTGTGTACTGGCATCTTCAGCGCCTCGGAGGTTAGCGACGATCGCCAATAGTTTCGTGTTGCTATCGCCCATTTCAATACTATCCAATACCTCGGCTGAATCGCGCATCTGAGGTATCGCTTTGGCCGAAACAAAGCTGCCTGCATCGATCGTATCAAAACCCACTTTCATCAACTGGTTGAGATAGCGGATCTTATCTTCTGTTGGAATGAACTTTTCTATTCCCTGCATCGCGTCGCGCGGGCACTCTATGATCTTCATAATAAGCTGTGATGTGTACTTTTCCGTTAATATCCAATCTAAAATACAAAATGTAAAATGTAAAATGTAAAGGTTGATGCCGACAAAACTGCAGTTTAAATTTCAGGTAAACACAAACCCATCTGAAATATTCCTGCAACGGACGCCATTAATGTCGATTCAAC
Source organism: Cytophagales bacterium (assembly GCA_038241465.1). Classification (GTDB taxonomy): domain Bacteria; phylum Bacteroidota; class Bacteroidia; order Cytophagales; family Cyclobacteriaceae; genus ELB16-189. The sequence goes on from JBBRFP010000163.1 coordinate 4,091, forward strand.
TGAATCTACAATGCAGTCTTCGTTCTTCCACGATTACTGGCAGCAAATAAGTGAATGCACATCGGCCTTTGCGAGAATCAACTATTTTTTATTCCTTGGTCATCATTATGATCAGGATAGAAGAAAACATCTCTTTAAAACATCTTAATACCTTCGGCTTCGACGTCAAAGCAAAATATTTCGTCGAAGTATCATCCATAGAAATCCTGCAAGAGCTGATAAAGGAACCACTTTATAGGCATAACAAGCACCTAATTCTGGGTGGTGGAAGTAATATATTGTTCACAAAGGATTTTGATGGATTGGTTATCCGCTGCTCCCTGAAAGGCATTAACCCATTGAATAACGATCGTGACACTGCGCTAATCGAAGTTGCTTCCGGAGAAGACTGGCATTCGCTTGTAATCTATTGCATTCAGAACGATTACGGTGGCATCGAGAATCTGTCCTTGATACCGGGCACCAGTGGCGCAGCGCCTATTCAAAACATTGGAGCCTATGGCGTGGAAATTAAAGATGTGATAACAAAAGTTGATGGAATTGATCTTGTCACCGCAACAAAGCGGAGCTTCACCAGCTCAGAATGCCAGTTCAACTACCGAGAAAGTATCTTCAAACACGAACTAAAAGAGAAATTTTTTATTTCAAGTATTACTTTAAGGTTGACTAAAAATAAACATCAACTGAATACTCATTATGGTGCAATTCAGGAAGTACTAAAGCAACAGAACATCGAGCATCCAACTATAAAAAACGTAAGTGATGCTGTGATTGCTATACGGCAAAGCAAACTTCCAGACCCTGTTATCATTGGTAACGCCGGAAGCTTCTTTAAGAATCCAACGGTCTCAGTGGATGAGTACGAGAACATCAAAAAAACTCATAGTTCGATACCCTCCTATCCATTTGATAATCAAAATGTTAAGATACCTGCCGCGTGGTTGATCGAGCAATGCGGATGGAAAGGAAAAAGAATTGGCAACATCGGCGTGCATCCTCTACAAGCGTTAGTGCTCGTCAACTATGGTGGTGGCAACGGTGCTGAAATTTTTAACCTTGCGATGAGCATTCAATCATCCGTAAAAGAAAAATTTGGAATAGCACTTA
>JBBRFP010000164.1:0-5193 GCA_038241465.1 Cytophagales bacterium
ATAAGCTAAGTGAGAAAAAGCATGCAGCGGGTGCAGTGTCGGTTCTCAACTATGCTCCTTCGACAATCGGTGGTAGTTATGTTAATTCAGCGGACTACGAACAGCAGCAACAATTTAATACCGAAGAATATAATGCCATCAATGAAAACATCTTTCATGGTGCATTGCAGAATCCTCTTTCGACTTTTTCTATTGACGTAGACGCTGCCTCGTACAGCAACATGAGACGCTATATTCAAAATGGTGGCCGCCCTCCGATCGATGCGGTACGGATTGAAGAGATGGTCAACTATTTTGATTACAATTACCAACAACCAAAGAATGATGATCCGTTTTCAGTGTATACCGAAATTTCAACTGCTCCCTGGAACTCAAAGCATCAGTTGGTGCACATTGGTCTGCAAGGAAAAAATATTCCCACCGAGAATTTGCCTGCTTCCAATCTTGTATTTCTGATCGATGTATCAGGCTCAATGGAGTCGCCAAATAAATTGCCTTTGCTGAAAGCATCATTTAAAATGCTTGTGCAACAACTACGGGAAAAGGATAATGTTGCGATTGTTGTATATGCTGGTGCTGCTGGATTGGTATTGCCCTCAACTTCAGGAGCAAATAAGCAAACGATCATCGAAGCGCTTGATCAACTTCAGGCCGGTGGTTCAACAGCTGGAGGTGCAGGAATTAATCTTGCGTATGCCATCGCGAGAGAAAATTTTAAAAAAGACGGCAATAACCGTGTCATTCTTGCAACTGATGGAGACTTTAATGTTGGCGAGTCAAGCAATGGTGGGATGGAGAGACTCATTGAGGAAAAAAGAAAAGATGGTGTATTCCTGACCGTACTTGGGTTTGGAATGGGCAATTACAAGGATTCAAAAATGGAAATCCTTTCTGATAAGGGCAATGGGAACTATGCCTACATTGACAATATCCTGGAAGCGCAGAAAGTACTAGTTAATGAATTTGGTGGAACAATGTTCACGATCGCAAAGGATGTTAAGATTCAGATTGAATTCAATCCTGCGAAAGTTCAGGCATATCGCCTCATTGGTTACGAAAACAGAATGTTGAAAAGTGAAGACTTCAATAACGATAAGAAAGATGCGGGTGAGCTTGGCTCCGGACATACGGTTACGGCACTTTATGAAATTATCCCTCAGGGCGTCGAAAGTGATTTCTATAAGATTGATGAGTTGAAATATCAAAAAACGAAAGTCATAGCGAATGCAAGCGGATCAAATGAATTGATGACGGTAAAGCTCCGCTACAAAAAGCCAGACGGTGATGAAAGTAAGCTAATCGTTAAGCCGGTAATGAACGACGATATAATGTTGTCATCAACTTCGGAGGATTTTCGCTGGTCAGCTTCTGTTGCAGCATTTGGAATGTTGCTTCGTGAATCCGAATTCGTGAAAGGTTTTTCATATGACAATGTGCTGCAGTTGGCGCATGGGTCAAAGGGAGAAGATAAAAACGGATACCGGGCAGAGTTTATTAATTTGGTTAAATCTATGGGACTTGTTGCGAGCAAATAAGTTTGGAACGAAGATGAAACCCTTGCTAATGGCAGGGGTTTCTTTTTTTTCAGCTATTTTTGTCCAATGGTAAAGATCAGCGCCGTAATTATTACCTACAACGAAGAAAAAAATATCACTCGGTGTATTGATTCTGTCGCCCCTGTTGTTGATGAGATCGTAGTGATCGATTCTTTCTCGAAAGACAGAACAAAGGAAATCTGCCTTGCTAAAGGGGTTGTTTTTGTTGAGCATTTATTTCGCACACACATCGATCAGAAAAATTTCGCGGTAACACAGGCAACGCATCAATATATCCTGTCACTGGATGCTGATGAGTATCTTTCTCCCGAACTAACTCAGCGCATAAAGGAAGTTAAAGAGAACTGGTCGGCGGAAGCCTTCAGAATGAATCGCCTGTCGAGCTATGGAAATAAATGGATAAAGCACGGATCATGGTACCCTGACAGAAAAATTAGATTGTGGAACAGGAGCGTCGGCGTGTGGGGTGGTGAAAATCCTCATGATCGTGTGGTACTAAAAAGGGGAACAAAGGTGATTCACTTAAATGGTGACATTCTTCACCGAGCGTATAAAGATTCCCGCGAAACCCTTGACAAGATCCAGCGCTATTCCAATATTTTCGCGTCTGAGAATGTTGGAAGAAAGTCAAGCTCCATTCTTAAGATTCTTGGGCATACAAGTTTTGCTTTTGCAAAGAGTTATATTATTAAGCGTGGTTTCCTTGACGGGTTCGAAGGACTCATGGTCGCCAAAGCAGAGGCAAATCACGTTTTTTATAAATATGCCAAGCTCTATGAGGCCAATAAAAAAGCTGCGCTTGGTAAACGAATTATCATCAGCAGGACGGATAATCTGGGAGATGTTATTCTTACGCTCCCATTGCTTGGATACCTGAAGGCAACAATGCCGGAGATCCGGATCTATTTTATTGGAAAAAAATATACCCATCCTATTATTGATAAGTGCATTCATGTCGATAATCTTCTCGACCGGGAAGAGTTGTTAAACAACCCTGAGCTGCTGAGGGCGGTTAACGCGGATTCAATACTTTTTATTTATCCGGATAAACAGCTCGCAAAGCTTTCAAAAGAACTGGGAATAAAAAGAAGAGTAGCAACGGCACACCGCTGGTTTAACTGGATGTACTGCAATTACCGGGTGGATTTTAGCCGCCTGAGATCGCGTCTTCATGAGAGTCAATTGAATTTTAAACTCCTATCTCCGTTTAAACTTTTTTGGGATTTTGACTTAAAAGAAATTTCGGATTTGTATGGATTGGTACCGCCTTTGCAAAACCACAATGGTCATCTTTCATCCAGCCAGTTTAACTTAATACTTCACCCAAAGTCGAAGGGAAGTGCAAGGGAGTGGAATATAGAGAATTACTATGAACTCGCTCAGTTGCTTCCCGCAAATCAATACAAGATTTTCATAACGGGATTGAAAGAGGAGGGGGAGCAGATGAAAAATAATAAACCAGAATTATTTCAGCTTCCTCATGTGGTTGATCTCACCGGTAAAATGAGCCTTGATGACCTGACGTCCTTCATTAGTCAGGCAGATGGGTTGGTGGCATGTAGCACCGGAGTCCTTCACCTTGCATCGGCGTTGGGTAAAAATACGTTGGGCCTTTACTCGCCAATGCGGCCAATACACCCTGGGCGATGGATGCCGATCGGTAAGCATGCCAATTATCTTGTTGTAGATAAGAATTGCAATGATTGTAGAAGAAGTAAGATTTGTCATTGCGTTAACGAGATAACAGTGGATCAGGTCCGGCAACGGGTGGAACAATTCAGCTCTCCAAATATCGTAAAAAAGTATGCCGAATACTGAGCGTTCGAAAGTTGTCTTTGATGCTTCGCCGCTTCGGTATCTTAATACTGGTTTAGGTCAGGTCTCTTTTTATCTGATAAAAGCGTTTGAAGAAATTCGCGACAAGCAGATGGATATCGGCTACCTCGTTCATCCATCATCAAAGCATTTAGTAAAAGATTTTACACAACGATTCATTACTGCCAGTTCGCTAAAGCGGCATATGCCTCCGTTTCTTTTTCCATTCCTTTTTGGAAAATATGATCTGTGGCATGCTACATCAGAGAATACACAGTACAAACACTTTTCAAAATCCGCCAAGGTCTTGCTAACGCTTCATGGGCTTCATTTTCTGGACGAAGATTCACATGAAGTGGCAATGAAAAAGCTGGCAATGGTGCAGAAAATAGTTGACAGATCAAATGCCATTGCAGCAGACTCAAAGTATACTGCAGATCTTGTGCAAAAGCATTTGAATCTGGGTAATAAACCGCTGAGAATTATTCACCTTGGTGTCGAAAAGCATCCAGGAAGAACTTTAAAACAACCCGCAAACTTTCCTGATGGCAAATTTATTTTTTCCATCGGTAGTTTTTTTGAACGCAAGAACTTTCATGTATTGATACCCTTTCTTCATCAGTTGGGCGATTATAATCTTGTGCTGGCCGGAAACAATTCAAATGCATATGGCGACAGGGTCAGAGCGGAAATTCAACGGTTAGGCTTGTCTTCACGCGTAACATTAACCGGGGAAGTAGATGAAGCAGAGAAGTATTGGTTATTTGAAAATTGTTCAGCATTTGTTTTTCCTTCTGTGTCGGAAGGCTTCGGGATACCTCTGATTGAAGCAATGCAAGCAGGTAAGCCGGTGTTTTCTTCATTGTTCGGAAGTCTGCCTGAAATTGGTTCGACGCACGCATTTTATTGGGAACATTTTGATCCGAAATATATGAGTGATCTTTTTCTTGAGAAGATGCAATCGTTTCACAGTAATCCTCAAAATGTAGTCAATAGTAAAGTGCATGCAGACGGTTTTTCATGGGCCAGGACTGCTGAGGGTTATTTGTCCTTCTATGCCGATTTGATTAAATAATTCGGTTAATTTTACAGCTCGTACTAACCTTAAGAAACCTATGACCGCAGTGGATTGGTTGATCGTACTTTCCGTCATCATGACAGCCCTTAGCGTCTATCTATTCGCAAAATATAATCGTTACAGAAGTCTCTGGAAGCAGCGTGGGTCATTTATGAAATGGCCTGTAAAACAAATTCCATTAGACAAGGTTGACAGGATGTTCGAGATAAATGAATTCGGACCCACGATAGAAACAGAAGTTGATTTCATCGGGCGTGGACATCTCCTGGTTCCCGGTGGTACTTCGGACACTGAGGCGTGGGTATTATCTGCGCTTTCAAAAAAGGCAAACACAATTTTTGAATTTGGAACCTGCACTGGAAAGACAGCCTATCTGATGGCAAAAAATTCTCCCGAGAATGCTAAAGTGATTACACTTACTCTTTCCCCTGAGCAATTAGCTGAGTATGAAAAGGGCTCTTCGGATGACAATAAGTCTACAAAAGATGCAATAAGCGAATCTGCCTTTACCAACTTCTTATACACGGGAACATCGGCAGAAAAAAAGATAACCCAGGTGTTTGGTGACAGCAAGCATTTTGATGAAAAGCCTTATGCCGGGAAAATGGATTTGATCTTTGTTGATGGTTCTCACGCACTTTCGTATGTCTACAGCGACAGTGAGAAAGCTTTCAACATGGTAAGTCCAGGCGGCTTGATTTTGTGGCATGACTACAGAGGGCCCTACGATACGCTGGATGTTTT
>JBBRFP010000165.1:0-5184 GCA_038241465.1 Cytophagales bacterium
CGTCAGCCTGTTCTGCTCGGTCGTGTGCAGCTGCTGTTTAAGAATGCGTTTATCGGTTTTATTGTACAGAGGATCCATTTGACGGCAAAAGTAGGTATAAGGTGTAAGGTAAAAAAGCAGAAGGTGGATTCCTGCCTTGATTAATTAAGTGACTTAATTGAATTAGGGTTATCACTTTATACCTTACACCAAGATTACTGAGTTGCCTTAAGCTGTCCCTTCAAAAGTAGATTGTACTCCTCACAACTTAGAAACCCCTTCTGATGACAATATCCACATGACTTGTACTTCTCTCCCAGATAGTCTTTCTTAATGATCACGGTGCTGCCACCACAAACAGGACATGTGACTTTTCCATTTGGACCGCAATCAATTGTATAATCTTTAGAAAACACCTGAGCCGCCTTCTGCGATTCGAGTTGCTTTTCCTGAATCAATTCGATCTGGGCTTTTTTAAGCCAGTCTGCTGCCTCCTCTGAAAACTGTCCAGTGGTACCCTTTAATTGAATGTACTTGGTAAGCCAGTCAACACTTTGCCGGTACTTGCCAAGAAAGTATGAGTTCTTACCAAAGTAGAAGGTGAGATCGGATGGAATGCTTCGCATATTGCTCAACGCATATCTCAGTTTGATATCAGCAAGCGCATACTCCTCACGCTCAACCATCATAATACCAGAATCCATCTGAGCACGTATTAGCCTGTTCTTCTCAAACTCACGTTGCTGTTCAAGCTGACGGATCTTATCCCGCTCAGTATCCTGACTGAATGATGCTGTAAAAACAAAAAGAAGGCCGATCAATAGACTGAGTCTCATTATTCAAAACGTTTTTTAGGAATGTCAAGCCATTCTAGCGTGGAGTTGACAAAAATATCTTCTTTTACTTTTTTAGAAAGATCTGAGTCCTCTATGAATTTTCCAATCTCAAGATCCCCCAACGGGAATGGATAATCCGAACCAAGTGTAATTCTCCGCGACCCAACCATTTTTATAACATATTCAAGCATGGGCAAATCATGTGTGATGCTGTCAACCCAAAACTTTCCTAAGTAACTTCTTGGGTTAATAGGATTGTCAATCGCTACAAGATCCGGACGACAATCGAATCCTTGCTGTATCCTACCGATGGTTGGCAGGAACGAGCCTCCGGCATGTGCAAAATTTACTCTCAAGGAAGGGAGTCGTTCAAAAATCCCGCCAAAGATCATGGAGCATATCGCCCGCGAGGTCTCTGCAGGCATTCCAACCAGCCAGGGGAGCCAGTAGCGCGACATTTCCTTTTCACCCATCATATTCCATGGGTGGACGAGAATCGCCATTCCAAGATTCGCGCACGCTTCGAAAATAGGGAAGAAGCGAGGTTCATTCAGGTTTTCATCATTGATGTTCGACCCGATCTGTATGCCGTGTAATCCGATCTTCTTGCACCGTTTAAGCTCTTCCACCGCAAGCTCAGTATCCTGCATCGGTAGCGTAGCAAGTCCTACATAATGGCGGGGATATTTCGCGACAAGCTTGGCCAAATGATCATTGAGAAACTTTGACAGATCCAGACAATCAGACGATTTTGCCCAGTAGGAGAACATCACGGGTATAGTACAAACCACCTGCACTTGAGTGTTGTACTCCTCGTACTGTTTGATGCGCAAATCTGGGTTCCAGCAATTTTCCTTGATTTCCCTGAAGAACTGGTTGCCTCGCATCATGTTGGCAAAACCCTTCCGATGATGCTGCAGATAAATAAAATCCCCATACCCAAACTTATCGCTCCAGTTGGGCATTTTTTTGGGAAGAATGTGCGTATGACTGTCGATTTTGAGCAAAGTGCAGTGGTAAAAGCTGAAAGCTAAAAGCTAAAAGGGGAGTCTCCAAATCGGGATGTGCTGCGGTGTTGACGTGTGTACCCTTGCACCATTAAAGTTTCATTCCCTGATTTTTACGAACTGCTCTTCATCGTGAAATCCTTTTCCTCGTATGAATTTTCTGAATTGTCCTTTACTCGGCTTAAAGAGATAGACTGTATCAAATTTCGTATCCGTCAATTCTCTTAACATTTCTAAATCATCTTTTGAAGAAATTTTCCCGACTACTACTCCCGTGGGAGTTTTGCCCAATTTGGTCACGTTCCATTGGCCTGACTTTGTACGTGAATTCAAGAAATAATACCCTTTAAATTTTCTTACAATATCGTTTTTATGAATATTGAAAATGGTGTCTGAGTACTCAAACTTCATAATCATTGTATCATTTCGTATTCTAATATTTGTTTTCAAATTGTCAATTCGATCAATATCGGACGTGTCATTTTCAAAATTCAATTGATCAATGGAATCAAGTAAGGTAATTGCTGTTTGAAAAGCGGGCTCATGAAATGAAATGACATGGTCGTTCGATATCACCAGGAGAGTAGAATCCTTAACGCTAATATACTTTCCTGTCAATCGCTCCGGTATTCCGTTCTCATTTTGCTTCTCTTCTGGCTGCGGAATTTCAAACTTTACTGACTTGTTGTCAATGCAACTTAAGAAAAGAAATAAACTAAGAATGAGTACAGTTGCATAAGTTATAAATGGTCGGATTTTCATCTTTAGTCTTTAATCTTTGAACGTTAAGACAGCTTCTAAACCAAAGTGGTCGCTAAGATCCTCATGCTCTGGGCTCCATCGCTGGCGGATGATTTGAACTTTCCTTTTAATTGAGTAACCGATTAACCCATTCGGCCGCAGGAAAGCATAATCCAGTAATAGGCGATATTCTTTTCTTGAGACACAGAGATCATTATAGGGCCGATCCATCGTGAATTGTTGATCGCCGTCGAGTTCACCATCAAGGGCTCTCAATGTTGATAGCAGATAATCGTATCGTGCTAAACGTGCGATGAACGTTTGCGAGATGTCATCCGGCAGCGTTGGTGGAATAACTTTTATCGTATTAAAATCGCCGCAGATCAATTGAGGAACACCTTCTTTTTTATATCGATCAAGAAGGGCTGAAGCAAGCTGCTCGTATTGCGCATACATGATAGGTTGTTCCCCGAATGCCTGAAGATGAGTCCCTATAACCTGAACCAATTTTCCATTGAAATTGATCTCCGTCATCAGCGCTCCCTTACGAGACATTCGGTCAATGCCCGTTCTCTCTGAGTATTTTATTTCATGGATTGTCTTGATTGGATGTCGGCTGAAGATCATAACACCACCATTTGTTTTGATCGTGACGAATTTTTTATTGAGAATTGGAGTGTTGTGCGGATACGTTGCTTTCAAACCTTCTGTGATAATTTTCCTGCTGTGCTTATGAAATATTTCCTGAAAGATGATGACGTCGTAGTTTCTCTTATTGAGCTGATTGACGATAGCGTTAGCACGTGCTTTTCTGCCTTCGCGTTTGATAATGGGCAACATTTGGATGTTCCAGGACAGGACCGAGAGAGAATCCTGGGAGAGGCAGACCCCAGGGATCAATAATAACAACAGGAGAAAGATTTTACTCAAGTCTATGAATGGTTCTCGCAAAGATCGCAAAGGAATGGTCAAAGTTTGCGAAGTGAGCTAAAATAAGCTTGCCGTTCGTTGCGGCTCCCATGCCGTCTTTGCGAGAACTCACTAAAGAAGTAAATGTATTTTCGCGTGATACAGCAACATAATAGTCTTCGCATCTTTGATCTCGCCGGTAGTGATCATTGACAGGGCTTTCTCAAAAGGCATTTCAAGTACATCAATCTCCTCGTCTTCAATTCCGCCACCATCATTCAGTTTTTCTTTGGCAGAATATTCCGCGACGAAAAAATAGAGTACTTCGGTCACAGAACCAGGAGACATATAAGCCTCAAAGATCTTTTTTACATCCTTGATCTGATAGCCTAACTCTTCTTCTGTCTCACGTTTTATTGCTACGTCTGGCTGGTCTTTGTCCAGTAGTCCGGCGCAAGCCTCAATGAGCATCCCGTCTTCGTTGCCATTGATATACGTTGGCAATCGAAACTGACGGGTTAGAATAACCGTCTTCTTAATTTTATTGTAAAGAAGAATGACGGCGCCGTTTCCACGATCATAGGCCTCGCGACTTTGATTCGTCCAGGTGCCGTCTTTCTTTTGGTAGTCGAAGGTAATTTTCCTGAGCGTATACCAGTTGTTGGATAGTATTTCTTCTTTTTGAATTTTTATTTTAGAATTCATATTTTGGAATGATTCAACTGTTGTCTTAAAGCCGTCCGGATAGTATTTCACGCAAAGGTCGCTAAGCTATTTTGTAGAAAAAAAACGGTAGTAAGTTTAAGGTCGCAAAGAAATTGGTGTAAAGAATACGTACACTCTATCAAGAGCTTCGCTCCTGATAGAGTGTACGGTTGATAAGCGGTATATTTTACAATGAATACGGCGCCCTGTATTCCCTCTTCACAAATGCATTTGCTGGTTCGAAGTTGGTGATCTTCATATTTGCACCATCCCATAGCAGCTTAACACCACGCCCCGGGTAGTCAAACTGATTTGGTTTGCCTTCTCTTGGGGTGCGGAGATCGTAGCTTCTGATGGCAAGATTGCCCATCAGAATAGTTTCTGTGAGCGGCCCCGCTGTCTCGAAAGGTGAGCTCACTTCCATTTTGCCATAACCTGCCAGACAAGCTTCCACCCATTGTGCATAATGTCCTTCTGCACTTCCGGGTACGCGTGTGATCGTTTGTGGTGTTGATGTCTCTTTGTTCTTTGAAAGGGGGAGGAGCTGAGGTCGTGCACCATACACGCCGCACATCATCTTTCCTTTTGTGCCAATGAACAGCGCACCGTTGCCACCATATTCATCGCCCATCTTTTCATCTGGCCCAAGCTCTTCAGGACGTTCAGGCTGGATTCCGCCATCCATCCAATGAAGCTTTACTGCAGGTTTGTTGTCACGCGCAGCGAATGTAAATACGACAGAAGAGGATGGAGGTCCGCTTTCTGGAAAATATCCACGCTTGAATTCATCCACATACACGCTACCAACACTTGCGGCAACATCAGTTGGATACTTTAATCCCAAAACTCTGAAAGGTGGTTCAATAATATGGCAACCCATATCGCCCAATGCACCGGTACCATAATCCCACCAACCTCTCCAGTTGAATGGAATAAGTTTATTAACATACTCTTTGTAAGGGGCTGTCCCTAACCAAAGATCCCAATCAAGCTCAGCAGGAACGGGG
>JBBRFP010000166.1:0-5184 GCA_038241465.1 Cytophagales bacterium
ACGCGCATTCCAGGCGTTCCATTCTTCACAATAGTAGCCGTGGCAACGTTCATCATATTTTTTGTTGCCGTTTGGTGGTTTCAAAAATATAAGGAGCAATGGTTGCATGACGTTTATCCTGGTCAATCTAAAAAGACGTAATTGGGTGTGTGAAGATATTCAATAACGATAAATAATGAGCCGCCGCTTTTCTATTAGGACTAAATTTCATAACTGAAGATTTATCCTGATTTACAATCCTACAATTCTAGAATCCTAGAATCCAAAAATCCTGCTGCCTTAGGAGTTTTGCAAAGTTTTTCCTATTCTTAATCTTGTTAAGAATGACCCCCAATATTCACCCTAAAAAATCAAGATCATGGCAGATAAAAAATTGAGCGGACAAACCGCACTGGTTACCGGCGCCAATTCAGGTATCGGCGAAGGCGTTGCACTTTCTTTGGGACAAGCCGGTGCAAACGTTATTGTAAATTATGTCTCAAAACCGGAAACTGCTCAGGCCGTTGTCGACAAGATCAAAACATTCGGAAGTAAAGCGCTAGCAATAAAAGCTGATGTAAGCAATGAGGCCGAGGTCATTAGCATGTTCAAGCAAGCCATTCAAGAATTTGGCACGATTGACATCCTCGTAAACAACGCCGGCTTACAAAAAGATGCCAAGTTCGACGAGATGACATTGGATCAATGGAATATTGTCATGAACGTCAATCTTACCGGGCAATTTCTTTGCGCTCGTGAAGCGATTAGGGAATTCTTACGCAGAGGTCCTGTGCCGGAACGATCAACCGCAACCGGCAAGATCATTTGCATGAGTTCAGTGCATGAACTTATTCCCTGGGCGGGTCACGTTAACTATGCTTCTTCAAAAGGTGCGATAAAAATGTTCATGCAAAGTCTCGCCCAGGAATATGGAGATCGTCAGATCCGAGTCAACAGTATTTGTCCGGGTGCAATTCAGACACCGATCAATACACCGGCTTGGAGCACACCTGCAGCGCTCAATAGCCTAATGTCATTAATACCCTACAATCGGATCGGACAACCCAAGGACATTGGAAATCTCGCAGTCTTCCTTGCATCCGATGACAGCGACTACATCACTGGTGCAAGTATCTTCATTGATGGAGGTATGACGGTGTTCGAAGGATTTGCAGAAGGAGGATAAGTCTGTTAATGGTTAACTGTTAACTGCCGACCCTCCAGTGATAAATTCCTATTAATTTATATAGTTCTCTAACATTAATAACAACAATGTCTGCCAAACTAACACCATCCGAACAGGGACGTCTTGATGAAAACGCAAAGAAAGCCGTACCACTCGTAAAGTGGGGGCCCTATTTATCTGAGCGCCAATGGGGAACTGTTCGTGAAGATTACAGCGCGGGTGGAGATGCGTGGAATTTTGTGACGCATGATCATTCCCGATCAAAAGCCTATCGCTGGGGTGAAGATGGGATTGGTGGAATTTCTGATATGAATCAGAATCTCAACTTTGCCGTGGCACTTTGGAATGGGAAAGATCCTATTCTTAAGGAAAGATTCTTCGGGTTAACAAACAGTGAAGGAAATCATGGAGAAGATTGCAAGGAACTTTATTATTTCCTTGACAACGTTCCTACCCATTCTTACATGAAGATGCTGTATAAATATTCGCAGCAGGCTTATCCATACGAAGCACTTATCAATGTAAACAGAGGTCGGGGAAAATTTGAACCAGAATTTGAATTGCTTGATACAGGAATCTTTAATGAGAATCAATATTTTGATGTATTCATCACCTACGCAAAAAATGCAGATGATGATATTCTTATTGAGATCGAAATCGTCAATCATTACAAGAAGGCCGCGGATATCACCGTCCTACCGACACTGTGGTTTACCAATCGATGGACCTGCGGCGATATGGAAACAAAACCAGGCATTGAATTAAAAAAAGACAAGAACGCCTGGGGAACGGTTGTTACACGTCATGAGAAATTAGGTAAGTATCATTTTTACTTTGATGCACCTAACAGAACACTCTTTACTGAAAACGAGACCAACAATGAACGCTTATACGGCGTGCCGGACAATACCTCTTACGTTAAAGATGCATTTCACAAAGTTATTGCAGATGGTCAGCATAAGATTCTCGATGGAAAAGATGACGGAACTAAATTCGCACCTACTTATATTTTAAACATTAAATCCAAAGCAAGCAAAAAAATCAAATTACGGTTGAGCAAAGAAGAGCGAGACAATCCGTTCGAAGGATTTGAAGCTGTCTTTGCACAACGACTGAAAGAGGCCGATGAGTTCTATGAAAAATTTGCTCCCGTCGATGCAACTCCGGATCAGAAGAATATTCAACGCCAGACGTTTGCCAGTTTATTATGGAGCAAACAATATTTTCACTACGACGTGGAGCGATGGTTGAATGGCGATCCGGAGTTGCATCGACGGGAGCGATGGTTGAATGGCGATCCGGGACTTCCTGCCCCACCCGAAAGCAGAAGACAAGGAAGAAACAAAGACTGGAAGTATCTCAAAAACGAAGACATCATTTCAATGCCAGATACCTGGGAATACCCTTGGTACGCTGCCTGGGATCTTGCATTCCATTGTATACCGATGTCAATGATTGATCCTGTGTTCGCCAAGAACCAGCTTCTGCTGGTGATGCGCGAGTGGTACATGAATCCCGCAGGTCAGATACCTGCCTACGAATGGAACTTCTCCGATGTTAACCCTCCGGTGCATGCGTGGTCCGCGCTGAGTGTATACCGCATCGAAAAGACCATCAAAGGAACAGGCGATATTCATTTTCTGAAAAGAGTATTTCAAAAACTGCTGATCAATTTTACATGGTGGGTCAACCGTAAAGATGAAAATGACAACAACATTTTTGAAGGAGGATTCCTGGGGCTTGACAATATTGGTGTATTCAATAGAAATGAAATTCCAAAAGGCGCATTGCTTGAACAGGTTGATGGGACAAGCTGGATGGCAATGTATGCTCTTAACATGATGGACATCGCCTTGGAGATAGCCGTTGTAGATTCCTCGTTCGAGGATGTTGCAACTAAATTCTATGAGCACTATGTATTGATTGCAGAATCCATCAATGAAGCAAAACTTTGGGATGAAGAAGACGGCTTCTTTTACGACCTTCTCACGATGCCGAATGGCGAAGGAATTCCTTTGAAAGTACACTCAACCGTTGGATTAAGTGTGTTGTTTGCTGTTTCAATTATTGATTATAAAAAAATTGAAAAGCTAACGGACTTCAAAAAAAGGGTTGAATATTTTAAAAACTACCGCCTGAAGACTGGGAAGTATTTACCAAACGAGCAGGTAAAAGAGGGAGGAAACATTTTGATTTCTCTCGTAAAGAAAGAAAAGCTTGTTCGCATACTTCAAAGGCTTCTGGATGAAAGTGAATTCCTGGCACAAGGTGGTATTCGTGCTGTTTCTAAATACCATGAAAAGAATCCCTACTTTATTCACGTGGCAGGAGGAACTTACAGCATTAGTTATGATCCGGGTGAATCCACTTCAGGAATGTTTGGGGGAAATTCCAACTGGCGGGGACCGATCTGGATGCCAACGAATTATCTTTTGATTAAAGCGCTTAAAAAATATCACCAGTATTATGGAGAATCATTAAAACTGGAATATCCTACCGGATCTGACAACTGGCTCGACCTTGAGCGGATCTCAGACGCGCTGGCGAAACGTGTTGTAACCATGTTTGAAAAAGATAACAACGACAAACGTCCTG
Organism: Cytophagales bacterium; assembly: GCA_038241465.1. Classification (GTDB taxonomy): domain Bacteria; phylum Bacteroidota; class Bacteroidia; order Cytophagales; family Cyclobacteriaceae; genus ELB16-189. The sequence goes on from JBBRFP010000166.1 coordinate 3,761, forward strand.
TTCATCGTGACCATGCCGAATTCTATAGTCGTCCGGAAAATAAAGACTTGCTTCTGTTCTATGAATATTTCCACGGGGATACCGGACGCGGCGTTGGTGCTACCCACCAGACCGGATGGACTGCCGTTGTGGCTGAGTTGATTAATGATGATGCATGGGAATGGGAGTAGAATGGTTGGCGGTAGTTGGTAAGAGGTAAAATGGGAAAAGAGAAAAGAGAAATGTAGATTACTGTTAGTTATGTAATTTCACTGTATGCGTATATATACAAAGTCTCTTGCTCTGCTTCTGAGCCTGCTCGCCTATTCATCCTATTCGCAGAACGCTGACATCATTGATTCTTTTGATGACAACCGGAATATCTGGTGGATCGGCGAATCGGGTGGTGGTTCTCAATCCATCCGCGATGGAAAACTAATAATCGATTCTCCGGACAGTTGGGTTAGCACTATTAAACCCTATTTAGAACTTGCCAGAGACTTTAAGCAGGAAGCATCCATCCGTCAATTGGGAGGCGTTGATAATTATGGCTATGGACTTTCCTGGGGATACGACAGAACCATAAACGATAAAAATTATTTCATCGTAAGTTCAACAGGATACTATTTCATAGGCAACTCTGCCATTGACAGCAAAACGAAACTTACTGGAATCAATGAGTGGATAAAAAGCAGCGTTGTAAAACCCCTCGGTGAGGTTAACGTCTTGCGGGTCGAACAGATTGCCAAAACGATAACGTTCTACATCAACAATCAAAAAGTTTTCTCTACTCCGGCTTTCCGTTGGCCAGGTAGTGAAATTGGTTTAATAACATTTGCGAAAATGAAAATTGAAATTGATGATTTTAAATTTCAACAAAACATAAAAATCAATTTACCAGCCAACCTTACAACCGGATTAGTAAAAGAAAACCTGGGATCAGGTGTGAATTCGTATGCCGAGGATCTGAATCCAATAATTTCCGCGGATGGCACTCAACTTTATTTCGGACGAGAATACCATGAAGGCAACATCGGTGGAAAGACTGACGGAGAAGATATTTACTTAGCTATTTTCGATGGAAAGAAATGGGGAACTGCAAAAAATCTTGGAAGTCCGATAAATACCGCAGACGTTAACAACGTATTATCGGTAAGTTCTGATAATAATAAGCTGGTATTCATCAGCCCAACAGATTTCCTCACCAGAAGTAGAAGTGAAACCGGATGGGGAGAGCAAGAAGTCATAGGACTTACCTATACTACTGAAGCCAAGTTTTTCGAGGGATTCCTTTCATCCGATGGAAAAGTAATCTTCATGACATTAAAGAATAGCAATAATCTCTTCTATAATAAAAATAATGATGAACGTGATGTCTATGCGTCAGTGCAAGACCAGAATGGAAAATGGAGCACACCGTTCAATTTAGGTCCAAAGATCAACAC
>JBBRFP010000167.1:0-5183 GCA_038241465.1 Cytophagales bacterium
AGGTGATGTCCTTCATTCGGATAGGAAAGTAAGATCACTTCTTTATTAAGTCTTCTTGCCGCATTGTAAAATTCAAGGCCCTGGCTCCAGTCAACAGCTCCATCAGCCGTACCATGAAGGATCATAAACGGTGTCTTGATATTGGGTACGTGAACCATTGGCGACTCGCGACGGTAGGCTTCTGATGCGCTCCATGGCGTTGCATTCCTTCCCATTCGAACCTGTCCGATCTCCATGATGCCGTGGTGATTGGTGCCAGTGCTTCCATAAATATTATTGTAGAAGCTCTCAAGATTGGTAGGAGGTGCACCGGTTACAATACACTTGAACATATCTGTTTGAGTAAGGATAAAGGAGGTCTGATAGCCTCCCCAGCTATGACCTTGCAAGGCAATTCTCTTTGGATCTGCGTATCCCAAATCGATAATTTTCTTTGCCGCAGAGGTTATACAATCAAGCGCGCTAGTTCCGGGCCTTCCTTCTTCATAAACATTGTCTGGCTGGAATACCAAATACCCGTTGCTGGCATAAAGTGACATGTGAGGACGATCGTCGTAAACCGGCATGGAGTAGACATGGTGGCTCTGGGACATTTTCTCATAGAAGAAGACAATCATTGGATACTTCTCACCCTCCTTAAAGTTTGCGGGAAGTGTCAATGTACCCTGAAGCTTTTGTCCTTTGCCATTCGTGTAATCCACTAATACACGTTTGCCCCATGCATAATTCTTTTGTTGAGGATTTGCATGGGTGATCTTTTTCGGTGAGCTAAAGGAACTATTGCTAACGTAATAATCCGGGAAGTCAACAAAGGTTTGTATGTTGTAGAATACACGGTCAGCATTCACGGCCTTTTTTGGCGGACCAAAATTACGATCCTCATAAACCAGAACTTTAGGAGCCTGACCCGCTGTAACGGTATAGTATCCTGACTTCTTGGTCCATTCCCCATCTGCGGAAAGCAGTATCGGTTTCTTCAGATCAATAAACTCTTCTTCAGGATCAAGTGAAACATAAGCGAAATGAATTTCATTTTTATCACCCACGCCAGTAGTAAGATTGGTTGCTTTGGTACCGTCGAGCGCCAGGAGCCAGAGATCATATTTTTGATTTACGACTACACCTTTTCCATCCTTTGTCCAGCCCGCTACTCCGAACGGAGGTTTTTCATGCGGATACGGATGCTCCATGTTCATAAATCGAACAGGCGCTACTTTTGAAATATTAGTCACCTTATTGGTCGCAAGATCAACTACCTGTAAAGATGAATCCAACTGGAAAAGATAATATCTTCCATCGGGTGAATAACCGAGCGGCCTATTAACAAGCTTTGCAAATACCTGACGGGATCCATCCTTTAGGTTAACGCGATACAAGTCGGCTGGAGATACTCCCCAGTTGATATCGTCCATATAGGGCAATTCATCCCGTCCTACTGCATACAGAGAATTTTTAGAAAGCTGGACTTCCCTCAGTGGCTCTTCCGTCAACCGCGAGAATTTTCCGGTAGCGAGGTCAATGGAGCACAGATAGGTGAACTTCTTATTTTGTTCCGCCCGCTTCATTTGAACTGATTGGATTTGTTCATCTTTCCAATGCCATACGTCAAGATTAGCGACCGTGTCTTTACTCATTTTCACTTTCTTTTCTTGCTTCTTAATGCCAACGAATACAAGTGTTCCATCCTCGGAAAAAACAGGTTTACGATTTTCGCTGATCACCATTCTTTTTGGCATTGAAGTCAGTGATGACGGTGCAAAGCTTTGTTTTTTGAATGCAGGAGTAAACAAATTAGTAAATACCAGGAGTGAGTTATCCTTATGCATCGTGGTGTCTTTTGAAACGCCCTTCATAACGGCAAGATTCTTTCCCTTTCGCGCCCAGTCTCTCCGAAGAGAACCAACATCATCCCAGGTAAGTTGGTCGTACTTTGCAGAGTCAGTATCGAGCGTCTTGATTTCAGAGGTTGCGGTATTTAAAAGGTAAATACCATTTCCATTCATGCCATCGGCATCAACTGTATAGGCAAGAAGAGTTCCTTTTTGATTAAAGGCGTATGCTCCAACATTGCCTATGTTGGTCAATGAACCATCGTCAAGCTTTTTCAAAATCAAATCCTTACCGTCATGCTTTGAATTATCGTCTGAGGGTTTTTTGCGGAGCAACGCAAAATAACTCGAGCCATTAGAGAATGACATGGCGTCCATTCTTTCGAAAGTGAATTTCTTGCCAGTCTCGAGGTTGATCAATCCCGCTGAATTCAAAACAGGCTTTTTATCTTTTTTTAATTTCTTCTCTTGTTCCCTGGTTGGCTTAACGACATAGGCCATCCACTTACCATTTTCCGAAAAGACCGGATTGCTTGCGAACTTGATCTTATAAATCGCTTCACCGTCTAGGTTTTTGACCATCAGAGTATCATCACCTCCATTGGGTCTGGTTCCATAGGCAAACCACTTTCCATCATTTGAGATGGTTGGTTCCACGATCCGGCTCCACTTTGAATAATCCTTGATTGTCAGTGGCTTAAGCTGAGCAACAGCGCCCATTGAAATTGATAGAAAAAGGAGAAGGAAGAGATTTTTCATTTTTCGGCTGAGGTTTAGTGAAAGAAAGCATAACTCCCTCAACGGCGGAAGACAGATTTTATAAACGGTCTGACAGTAGGCCTTGCGGCCGTCGTTAAGCCGTTAAAGAGGCAACGGATTTTTTCACTCCAATCCTCAACCGGTCCAGAAAACTCTGAAATGGAGGGGCGTGTAATACTTTGCAATGAAGGCAAAAAATGAAGCCATGAAGAATGAACGAGGTTTGGTGATAACGAATTAGATTTGCCCGATTACGCCAGAGATCAACCACATAATTCATGAAGAGGGCTGTCATTGAAAAATCAACAATGGATTTTCTACAAAAATTATCTAGGAACAACAACCGGGACTGGTTCAATGCCCGTAAGGACAAGTACCTGGAGGCAAAGACTAATGTCGAGGATTTTGTGGACGGATTAATATCGAAAATGAATACGCATGATCGAATCGATACACCGTCAGGAAAGAAGTCTCTGTATCGGATTTATAACGATGTTCGTTTTTCCAAAGACAAGAAACCCTACACTTGCAAATTTTCCGGATACTTGAAACGGACTAAGCCAAAATTGCGCGGTGGATATTATTTTAGAATTAAGCCCGGGGAGTCCCGGATCGCCTGCGGCTTTGCTTATCCAAATCCGGAAGATCTGAAAAGAATTCGCCTCGACATCGTCTCAAACTATGAGGATTGGAATAAACTGCTACGATCACGAGCGATCAAGAATAACTTCGGAAAAATGCAAGGCGATCAGGTCATGACCGTTCCAAGAGGTTTTGATAAAGATCATCCGGCGATTGAGTTACTCCGATACAAACAATTCTGGTTTGAACACTCTTACTCCGATAAAGAAGTCTTAGCACCAGATTTTCTTAGTAATGTAAATAATAAATTCAAAGCCATAAGGCCATTATTTGACTATATGAGCTATGTGCTGACGACTGATTTGAATGGCGAGTCTTTGATTTGAAATTAAAGCGGAAGTTTTATTTTTTTTACCACAGATTTTTCTGAGTCATTTTTTCTTTCGGACCTGTGTAATCTGTGGCAAAATTTCTTTATTACTAGTAGAAACATACTTCATAATTTCTCACGGGTCATTGGCGCCTTGGCGGTGAAGACCCCAGAAGCGAAGCTGCAACGCTGCAACGCATTCGTATAGATCTGAGTTCATCTGTGACATCTGTGGCAAAAGTATTAGTTTTATGCCCTGTGAATCCAATTCCTCAGCTAAGAACAATTAATACAACACGATACGTAACTCCACTGCGGGAAGGAGGGTCGCTACCCGCTATTGTTGAAGCCGACGATCAGTTCTTGTACGTGCTAAAATTTCGTGGAGCCGGACAGGGATCGAAAGCACTGATTGCTGAACTGATCGGCGGTGAGATTGCACGAACCCTTGGCTTTAAGGTTCCTGAAATAGTTTTCGCGAATCTTGACAGTTCCTTTGGAAGGATGGAAGGTGACGAAGAGATACAGGATCTGCTGAAAGCAAGTACCGGTTTGAATCTCGCACTTCACTATTTATCAGGAGCCATCACCTTTGATGCGCTGGTAAAAAAAGTCAATACTGTTCTGGCGTCACAAATAGTGTGGCTGGATAGCCTGCTGATCAACGTGGATCGTACTCCAAGAAATACCAACATGCTGCTGTGGCACAATGAATTGTGGTTGATTGATCACGGTGCCGCATTGTACGTTCATCACAACTGGGCTGGATGGGATAAAAATATACAGAAACCCTTTCCTCAGATTAAAGATCATGTGTTGTTGCCGTATGCTACGCAGCTTGAACACGTTGATGTGTCCTTCAAGACTATTTTAAATGCCGGATTTATTAATTCCATTGTTTCGTTAATTCCAGATGAATGGCTTGTCAACGAACCCGCCTTCCATTCGGTTGATGAGCACCGGAACGCATATTCAACGTTTCTTAATTCCCGCATTGCACATTCTGATATATTTGTAAAAGAAGCAAAAGATGCAAAAGCAGCACTTATTTGAATCGGCGGTGATCCGCGTAGTGCCGCAGGTGGAGCGCGAGGAGTTTCTCAACGTAGGGGTTATTCTATATTGCAAGGATCAGAAATTCCTGAAGCTGAAGTTTGAGTTGGACGAAGCCAGATTGAAGGCATTTTGCAAAACAATCGACATCGAAGAGATACGTGGACAGCTTGATGCTTTTGACCAGATTTGCAAAGGCGGAACGGAAGGAGGGGAGATTGGAAAACTTTCAACGCCCGAAAGATTTCGATGGCTCACTGCGACAAGAAGCACAATCGTTCAAACGTCAAAAGTACATCCCGGTTTGTGCGATGATGCGGGTGAGATGATGGATAGAATGTTTGGACAAATGGTGAGTAAGTAGGGGGAAGTGTAAGGTGTAAGGAGTAGTGGTTGGTGAAGGGTAGTTGGTAGTTGGTAGTTGGTAGTTAGTGGTTGGTGGTTGGTGAATAAACTCAATAATCAGGGCGCCTTCTTCAATGAATTTACTTCTGCGCGGAGCATTTTAAGCTCTTTTAGAACTGCCGCAAATCCCTCATGAACTTCGATTTCAGTTTCAGCCAGCTCCCCTTGAAGTTCGGTGATCTTTT
>JBBRFP010000168.1:0-5157 GCA_038241465.1 Cytophagales bacterium
ATCGACGTACGGCATTTTATTTGACTGATACAATTCACGGGCGGCCATGATTATCGCACCGTCTACCCCTACACCCTGATGCTCAGGAACCACACCGAATAAAATTCCAAAAGCCTTCTTATTGCTACCAGTGATTTTAATCCACAAAAACTTTAACTTTCCAATTAAATCAAGTTTGCCATTCACATGCTTGAATACCTGATTGATCTCTGGCAGCGATACAAAAAACGCAACAGGCTCCTCTTTATAGAATCCAAACCAAAGCAATCGCTCATCAATTATAGGCTTCATTTGTTTTACAAGAAGGACAGCCTGAGCCTGTGTAAGCTCGGGGTTTTCAGCGCGGTTAGCCCAAGCTTTATTATAGACTATTCTTAAATATTCAGGAAGCTTGCTAATTTCATTTTTCGGAATGAACCTGAAACTGTAATTCAAATCCGCTGCGACTAACTTTGCCTTCTTATCAAGCTTCTCCGAAAGTGGCTCCATTACTTTCCGAGCGAACGTCAATTGATTAAAATATAACTGAAATCCATACGATTCAAAAAACTCTTGATAGAAGGGAAAATTATAATTGCATTGATAATTTGGTTCGTTCTCAAATCCCTCAACTAACAAACCCCACCACCGGTCGCGACTTCCAAAGTTTATCGGGCCATCCATAGCCTCCATTTTTCTTTCGACTAACCATGATTTACATTGATCAAATAACAGGTACGCCGCTGCCTTATCATTTATACATTCAAAAAAACCCATTCCTCCTGTCGGCTGATCATTTCCTTTGTGAACATTTTTTTCGACGACAAACGCGGCGACTCTTCCGATTGTTTCACCGGAATCATTTTTTAGGAGCCACCGGATACATTCTCCATGCCTAAATGCTTTATTCTTTTCTTTGTCGAAGACAGAATCGACATCCTTATCCAGCGGCCGGATCCATTGAGGGATCGACTTGTATAGCCGGACCGGCAGCATCAAAAATTCCTGTATATCCTCTGAATTCTGTACTTCCTGAATACGCATGGGTCATCCTTAAATTCCCCGCTAATTTACAGGATGCTGATTGGGTAAAATAATTTTAAAGGTTGTTCCTTTCCCGAGTTCGCTTTCAACTTTTACAGTGCCGCCAAGTTTTTCGATCGCATTTCGGACAATATAAAGCCCGAGGCCACTGCCTTCTGATTGATCACTGGCTCTGTAAAACATCTCAAAAATCTTATCAAGACTTGCTTTTTCAATACCAATTCCATTGTCCGTAAAAACAATTGAGGTATGATTTGGCTCCATTGCGATGTCCACTGAAATGAATGTCTCGCCCTGATGCAATCTGCGGTACTTAATGGCATTTGAAACGAGGTTTCTGAAAATCTCTGCCACCCTCCATGGGTCGCTGTAAAATGCACCTCCAGTAATAGTGATACGCTTTCGAACCTGCTCTACACCTTTCAAATAGTTGAGGTCACTGAAAGCCTGATCGAGGATCTTTTGGAGATCAACTTTGTCAACGATGACATCCATCTTCAGATTTTTTGAATGACTCAATACGTCGCTAATGAAATGGTCCAATTGCTCAACCTTCTGTCCCATTAACTTTATATAATCAACGAGGTTGTCATCATTTCCTGGCAGTGCCGCAAGATGCGCAAGGCCCAAAACAGAGGACAAGGGTGCTCGCAAGTCATGAGAAACTTTATACACAAAGTTGTCAAGCTCGGTATTCCTGATCTTCAATTCCTCTTCCACTTTCTTACTTTCAGTAATGTCGACATACATTCCGAAAATTCCGATGGTTTGATCTTCCAAAAGAACCGGAACACCATAAATTATAACGGACAACAAGGTTTTGTCCTTTCGGTATCTGATTGTCTCGGTTCGCACAACACGATTGCTGGAAATCAGATTGTTGAGATCGTTACCTTCCTCTTTCAGATCAACAGGAACAATAAACTGATTGAGACTTTTACCTTTTAACTCGCTTTCAAAAAAGCCAAACATTTCTTCGAAGCCCTTATTTATTTCAACGACATTGCCCTCTTCATTTAACCGCGTAACAGCAAGAGGACTGTTTTGAAAAAGCTGGAAAAATAAAGTCTCAGTCTTCCTAAAACTCGCTTCCGCTCTCTTCCTTTCGGTAATATCAGTGAAGATAATCTGCCCGGCTGGCTCCCCCTCATATTGATATGGATGCCCTGAGGATTCCACCTCAATGGTCGTTCCATCGAGACGAAGAAACTTCAACTCCTTTCGTAGTGTTGACTCTCCTCGGAGAATTTCCTCTCCGCGTTTGATTATTTCATTTAATGAGTCGGGATGCACAAATCTCATAACATCCATTCCTATTAATTCCTTCGGATTTGAAGCTCCAACTATTTTCGCAGCGGCAGTATTAACAAACTTAAGTTTTCTGTTTGCATAAATGACTATCCCCAAAGGAAGTTGTTCCACCAAGTCCCGATAACGCTTATCAGTTTCAAGTTGTTGATGTTCAATCCTCTTCTTATCTGAAATGTCAAAAAAGATTCCATTATAAATCACCCTTCCATCTTGAGTCTTTGTGGGGAGACCCTGAGCCTGCAACCATAAATAACCGCGACGTGTCTTACATCTGCCCTCACAGTTCCAGTGTTTTATCTCTTTGAAGCTTTCATTAATACTCTCATTGAATTCAGAAAGGTCCTCCGGATGAATGTAACTACTCAGGGAGAGCATACCACTCATGATAATGCCTGGTTCAATCCCCAGCAGATCCTCAGCGCGAGGAGTGACGAACGTGAAATCCCTGCTGCCATCTGGAAAAAATGTGTATTCATACACCACCACAGGCAGGTTATCGATCAGTCGCTGAAGGCTTATTTCTTTATTCTGGATCATGGAATTAGCAAACTGATAAAGATAGCCGTTGACGGATGTATTCAATCAGGCATGTAATAAAGTACCTCAAATTAAAGGATTGCATGGGGCAAGGGTTAAAAAAGCGGGCTATTGGGCGTTGTCAAGGAGTAGGAAGCATCAGTTGCCTTCATCCATAAAGACAGCGCTTTTTATAAACTCACGGTAGAAGAGCCTTTCCTCCACCAGATTTATATTACCGCACTTCAAAATTCGCTCCCATTCCGGAAGCTTTCCAGTGGTTAGCCCAGTGGTAACTCGGAAAAAACCATACATGATATCTAACATAACGGTATGCCACCATGACCTGGAAACAAAATCCACAACAACCCATTGACATCCTTTTGCTGTTGACTTTCTGATCATCGAAATCATATCCGGCAATGAACTATCTGTGAATAAATCTAGATAGCAATAAGCAATAACAACATCGAAGCGATCGCTTCCATTCACGCTGTTCTCATTTCCAAGCCTAAAATCAATTTGCTCGCTGTTATTGGTGATTCTCCTTGCCTCGTCTAACATCTTCATTGATGAGTCTATAAATACAATTTTGCATTTGGGATCTAATCGCAGTAAGTCATTCAGCCACAAACCCGTTCCACCACCCAACACTAACACCGAGGAATGCTGTGGAATCCTTTTTAAAAACAACGTCTGCGCAAGAATCATTGATTTACCAAATACGACACGAACAAGCCAATCATAGTAAGGCGATACAAAATCAAAATTGCTCTCTTTAGGCATTCAGTATCAGATATGGCAATGGAAAAAGAAAAATTATGTCGCCGACGAGTCTGTACCGCTCATGATATTTGAAATTATCGGGCTGAATAAACATTGCCATTAGAACCGAATTCATTAATAATAGAATAAAGCATTCTACTCTATAACTACTCGCTATCAACAGTTGCAGAACAATAAAACCGTGTATCAAAAATAGAATAATTAATGCCTTTCTGGTGTTTTGATGCCCAAAGGTAGTAGCAAATGATGATTGTGCGTGCTTTAAATCATTCTCGATATCCAACATTGAAAATATGATCAGATTGATCAAGGCAGTCAGCATAAAAGCAATAATGAAAAGAATAAGTGACATCGACACAACGTTCGTCTGAAGCGACAGTGTCGGTAACAAGACACCGCCTGAATATAAGAACGCCCCTACGATTTCTTTAAAAGGACTGATCCATCGCTGCAGAAGTAAGTAAAGAGTAACGATACCGGCCAAACCTAATCCCCAGCTAAAAATAGGTCTGCGTATATTCATGATCATATAAACGTCTAGTAATCCGGCAACGATTAATAACATGCTCAGCATCTTGAAATGTCTCTGATGAAATTGAAGTCTGAGTGTTGAAGCCCTTCTACTCAATTGGCGGCCATCCAACAAATGATCAAGTGTGTAAATAATCCATACCGATATCCCCAACGAAGCGATTCCGTAAATCCTCAACTGTACCTCGAAAATGTTGGCAAAAAAAGCGGCGCACACCATCGCTCCACAAGCCACATCAATGCTTATTAAATTTAAAAATTGATAAGTTTTAATCAATACTCTCATCCAATGGCCTTACTCACTACCGTAAAGATAAATTTATTCACAGCTTCGAAATATGTGATGGCCAATCAACTTCTTGAAATAAAAAAGCCTCCTGCTTGCGCAAGAGGCTTGTTATTATTCGTTTTAGCCTTTCTTATACCGATTTCAGCGCCTCTGCTCCGGCCACAATCTCCAGGATCTCAGTTGTAATAGCGGCCTGGCGCGTACGATTGTACATCAGCTTTAAGTCTTTCAAAAGCTCACCCGCGTTTTCGTTTGCCTTATCCATGGCCGTCATACGTGCGCCATTTTCAGAAGCATTTGAATCCAGTACTGCCTTGTACAACTGAACCTTCAACGATTTTGGAATGAGTCCTGTCATGATCTCTTCCTGGTTTGGCTGGAAGATGTAATCAATTTGATTGGTCGGAGTTTTGACCTTCGTAGCAACAGGAGCGACTGGCAGCCATTGTTCCGCCATGATAATCTGGGTTGCAACATTTTTAAATTGATTATAAACTACTTCAATTCTATCGTATTCCCCTTTGCGATAAACATTCATCAGATGGTCACCTATTGCAGCAACGTTTTCAAAGGATAAGTTTTGAAATATTGTTACATATTCTCCGATGATGGAAAATTTCCTTTTTCCAAAGTAATCTGCTGCCTTCTTTCCCAAAGGAAGGATTGTAACGTTTCCTTTGGCTAACTGTGTCGTGTATTTT
>JBBRFP010000169.1:0-5144 GCA_038241465.1 Cytophagales bacterium
TATTTCTCTTGCCGTTATTTCTATTTTTCACCAACAACATTCTGTGTGCCTATGTGGTGAAAGCACTACATCATCTTCCTCATCAACGCAATCGCCTTCTCCAGATCTTCCGGTGTGTCAATGCACAATCCTTCTTCTGCGTCGGTTTCCACCGTCTTGATCTTAAATCCGTTTTCGATCCAACGAAGTTGTTCCAATGATTCAGATTTTTCCAATGGTGAAACAGGTAATTGTGTGATCTTCTTCAGTATGTCATTTCGATACGCATACAATCCAACATGTCGGTAGAATTGCGCGTGATCCAACCAGTCCTTTTGATCGACCTTTTGAACAAACGGAATTGGCGAGCGGCTGAAGAACATAGCCTCCTGTTTATGATTCAGAACAACTTTTGCCTCGCCGGGAGAAAGGAGTTGTTCGATTGTGATGATCTTTTGGATCAACGTAGCAAGTTCCGTTGCGGCATCAAGTGATTTGCACAGAAGATCGATTTGATGAGGATCAATGAACGGCTCATCTCCCTGAATATTGACAACAAAATCAAATGAGCCGGCATGAAGTTCCAGGGCTTCCCGGCAACGATCCGTTCCACTGGGATGCTGATCAGAGGTAAGGACTGCATTCCCACCAAATCCAGTCACATGGTCAAAGATTTGCTGATGATCGGTGGCCACTACGATATCACTTAGAAGTTTCGATTTTTTACATTGGAGATAGACTCTGTGCACCATTGACTTGCCCAGTAAATCCGCCAGCGGCTTCCCAGGAAACCTTGATGACGCAAACCTCGCCGGGATAACTCCTAATATCTTCATGAGAGCTTTCTGCTTTAATCCTTCGTCTTTGAGCTTTAATCTTTCGGCTTTGTTCTTGTCTCTAAGCTTTCTTCACTCTAAGGGTTGAGCTTTCAATCGCCAAAACTTCAACACGCTCGTTCTTTTCAATAAATTCTCCTCGACTGAACGCATCGTATAACTTTCCGGCAATGATGATCTTGCCACTTGGCCGGAGCACCGTTTGGGTTATTCCAACCTTTCCCACAACTTCTTCCATAATAAAATTGGCGGTGTATCCATGAGATGCTTGCTGTGTATGGGTGGATGCCATTTTCTTGAATGCTTTCGTATTGGTCAGCGAGGCTCCGCCAAAAAGCAGCGCTATAACCCCACCCAAAATCCCTGCGAGTGTTACAAACATCGCCCTGACAATGGAACCTAGCGGAACGAATTCAAAATTAAAGAACTCGTTATTCAACATTATTAATACAAGTGAAACAATAATCAAACCAATCCCGGTGATACCCGCTACGCCAAACCCCGGCAACACAAAAATCTCGAGAATGATTAACACAAACCCGACGAACAATGCCAGGATCTCCCAGTACTCGGCCAGCCCGTTCAGGTAATAGGGCACAAGATATAATACCAATGCAATCACTGCGGCAAACAATGGAAAGCCAATACCCGGAGTTTGAAGTTCAAAGTAGATGCCCCCGATGATAACAAGTATAAGCAGACCGCTGATGAATGGATTAAGAACGAATGCTATGATTTTTTCTGCAACTCCTAGTTTGAAATATTCGATGGAGTAGTTTTTAACTTTATTCCTTGACAGGATTTCTTCAATTGAATTCACCTTGGCTTCACAATAATGGTATTGCAATGCTTCCGAAGTTGTAAACGTAATGACCTTGCCCGCTTGCTTGATACTATCAATCACAATTCTATCATCCACCATTCCTTCGGCGATCCGAGGGTCGCGACCATTCTCTTCAGCCGTCGCGCGCATGATCGATCGCATATAGGATTGATACTTATCGGGTGCTGCTTGTCCCCCTGAACCTTCCACCACGGTAGCGGCACCAATGCTTGCTCCGGGCGACATATAAATGCTATCGCATGCAATGGATATTAACGCTCCTGCTGAAGCTGCATCAGAATTAATATATACCCAAATGGGCTTCTTAAAATCCATGATAAGGTCGACAATCTCTTTGGCATCGGTCAGAACCCCGCCATACGTATCCATCTCGATAATGACATAATCGGCTTTGATTTTTTCAGCGTTCTCCAGCGAGAGCTTTACATATCGTAACATTCTTGGATCGATCTCATCCTTGATCTCCATTACCATCACCTTCGCTTTCTCTTGTCCAAAGAGTGGAGAAAACAGGGATATTGCGATTAGCAGTGTCAGAAGGGCCTTCATAAGCAGATTTTCGTAAAAATACTAAGTAATTCAACGCTTTTAGGTTGCAGAGTGCACGATTGAAGTGGTAATTTTCGTTGGAATTAAAATCATATGTTTAATATCTTATTATTAACCCTTGCCAGCTTCTCTACTGATGCGGATTCTCTCCGGATGGAGACGATCAACGGGAAGCAATTTGTAATTCACCAGGTAGGTGAAAAGGAGACGCTTTACAGTATTTCACGCCGATACGGATCAACAATTCTTGCTGTTTTGGAGCAAAATCCAACCGCAGACGCAGGATTGGAAGTAGGACAAATATTGAAAGTGCCCTACACGCCGAAAGCAAAGACTCAGGCACCCGTTCAGACGTCCGATGGCCTGGTTCATAAAGTGGGACCCCAGGAAACATTGTTTTCCATTGCGCGACTGTATAATGTCTCAGTCGACGATATTAAGAATTGGAATAGTCTGAAAGAGAATTCAATTTCAATAGGTCAAAGCATTGTTATCAAAAGAAAATCAACAGTTGAAGTGGTGCCGGAAGTTAAAGCAGTGCAACCCGTTCGGCCCACGAGTGCTAAGACTCACACAGTCGCAGCAAAGGAAACGCTCTTCTCCATTTCGCGGCAATATGGTATGTCCGTTCAGCAGTTGAAAGACTGGAATGGAATTCAGGAGAATGAATTGAAGATTGGTCAGGTATTATCAGTAGCGGCCCCCGCTTCGGCTGTAACAAGCTCACCCGTGACCACCATTACTGCACCCACCACGGCCGTAATAACTACTCCCAAAACAACAACTCCCGTTGTTATTTCTGAAAGTGTAACGGGAACAGACGAGATTAAAGAAATTGGAATAGCGGATTTAATCGAAGGCACAGATGGAAATAGAAAATATCTGGCTCAGCATCGTACCGTTAAGCCCGGAACAATTCTGAAGATCAGAAATCTTCTTAACAATCAGGAAGTATTTGTTCGAGTTACGGGTCCAATCACGACTACGGATGCTACTACGATCATTCGTATTTCAAAATCAGCGCATGATCGACTAGGCGCAATCGAGCCTAAATTCCGAGCTGAGATCACTTACTATAAATAGATGGCACGCGCCAAAGGCCTACCTCCAACAGTCGATAGCCGATGGAAGAATACATTGCTCGTCGCTTTGCTATTTTTAGGTAAACTATCCAGCGCTCAGAATCTCGTGGTTAACCCGAGCTTTGAAGAGCATTTCCGTTGCCCGAATAATTTCAGCACGACTAGTAAGGAGTTTGTACTTCCCGGTTGGAGGTCAGCCACCTCCGGCACGCCCGATTATTATCATCAATGCAGTTGGGGTGAGTGTGATGTTCCGTTTAATTGGGCAGGAGAATCCAATGCGCACACAGGCTTTGCATACACTGGAATTTATGTTTGGAGTCGCCCGACCAACAAACCCAGGAGCTATCGGGAATATCTTCAGGGCGAATTGAAGGAACCGCTGAAGAAAAATAAGAGATACAGAATTGAATTTTATTTCAAACTGGCTTCTTATTCTGTCTACAGTGTTGACAGGATTGGATTGTTGCTTACGACTCAGCCGATTGAAAAACAGGATGATCAGGTTATATCACAGAAGCCCACGCTGTCAGTAATAAGAAATGAGCCGTTTACCAAATCTGGTTGGGACCTGGCAGCGATGGATTATGTGGCAATGGGTGATGAGAAGTATATTTTTATTGGAAATTTCTTCGATAATCTCACCACACAGTTTACTCAGTTAGAAAGCCGAAAAGGGAAAAGTCCGATGCTCTCGGGGAGTGCTTATGTTTATGTCGATGATGTTTCGATTGTTCCACTGGATCCTGATCCCGTTGTAGAGCCGCTCCTTTGGCCTGATGGTCAGGAAGTGAAACCTGACGAAACGTATATTCTCAAAAATATCCAGTTTGAATTTGATAAATACATACTGCTGCCTGTTTCATTCATTGAGCTTGACAAGCTTGTAAAAATAATGAATGCAAAACCCGACTGGAAAGCAGAACTTCATGGACATACCGATGATGTGGGAAATGAGGAATACAACCTTGACTTGTCGCGTAACCGGGCTCAAAGTGTGGGCGACTATTTGAAATCAAAAGGAATTGCCGCCGATCGGTTGATCATTCAGGGATTTGGCAAGCAAAGGCCATTGGTGGAGTCAAAGGATGACGCAGCCAGGACGCTGAATAGGAGAGTGGAAGTGAGATTCCTGAAATAGAAAGCAGAAGCCTGCAACAGGTTAAACATGAAGAGTAAATCACTGGCGGCTACTGATCTCAAACACTTCCTCGATGAGAAGGTAGAACAATATAATCAGGCCAACTTCATCGAAAACGATCCCATCTCGATCCCTCACAAGTTTAAGGTAAAACAAGACATTGAGATTTCAGGTTTGTTCGCAGCGATCCTGGCCTGGGGCCAGCGCATCACGATCATTAATAACTGCAATGATCTGATGAATAGAATGGACTTGGCTCCTTATGAGTTTATTGTGAACCATCGGGAGAAAGATCTTTCACGTTTCATTGATTTCAAGCATCGAACGTTTAACTCTACGGATCTATTGTATTTTTTAGCCTTCCTAAAAAGTCATTATACCACACATGATTCGCTGGAGTCGCTTTTCCTTGTTGATCCACTGGACAGCAGCACTGAAAAGGGGCTGATTAATTTTCATCAACAATTTTTCAGTCTACCGGATCATCCTTCACGGACACGAAAGCACGTAGCCACACCAGAACGAAAATCGGCATGTAAAAGAATGAACATGTATCTGCGATGGATGGTGCGCCACGATGCCCGGGGTGTTGATTTTGGTATTTGGAAAACGATTTCTCCGTCTCAACTGGTCTGCCCGCTGGATCTCCATGTTGATCGGGTTGCAAGGAAATTACGTCTTATCAAAAGGAAACAAGCCGATTGGCAAACAGC
>JBBRFP010000170.1:0-5143 GCA_038241465.1 Cytophagales bacterium
ACATTAAGGAAGAGATTCTCGACGAGCATGGACATATTGATCCGTTCAAACTTGATGCCGTTGCAAGAATGGGTGGTGATTATTATGTGAGGGCCAATGGAGACGCATTGTTTATTGTTCCCAAACCGAATAGAAATATCGGGATCGGGTTTGATCAGATTCCGGATAGGATAAGGAAAAGCAAGATTCTTACAGGAAATGATTTGGGCAGGTTAGCAAATATTGAAAAACTTCCACCGGAAGAACGGATTGTTGATTTTGCAAACACACCGGAGGTTGCTGAAGCTATCAAACAGGGAGAAATATCTTTGCATAGGTTAGCGCAGAATTATTTGAAACACGGAAAGGTGGAGGAGGCGTGGAAGGTCCTTTTGTTAATGAAAAATTAATAGAAGAAAGGCTGAGGTTTGACGCATCAGTTCAAAAAGTCTATTTTAAGGCATGTTATGTTGAGCTCTCTTTGAGTGAAATGACCTAAGCAATTAATAATGAAAAGATCTGCTGGGTAGGTTGATATTCTTTAATTCTTTAATTTCTATAAAGAACTTTCTTCACTGCAACGACAGTCTTTTCCACATTTGGAAGAATCTGAGCAATCAAGGTCGGTGCATACGGAAGGGGAGCATCCCAGTTATTGATCCGTTCTACAGGGGCATCAAGATAGTCGAATGCGTGCTTTTGAATATGATAAGTGATTTCTGTAGCGATAGATGACAATGGCCAGGCTTCTTCCACAATCACCAAGCGATTTGTTTTCTTAACGGATTCTACAACCGTTGCATAATCGATTGGGCGAACGGACCGAAGGTCAATGACTTCGCATGAAATGTTTTCTTTCTCCAACTCCGCAGCAGCGGCCAATGCTACTTTCATGATCTTCCCAAATGATACAATTGTCACGTCCGTGCCGGAACGCTTAATATCTGCAACTCCGATTGGGATCAGATATTCTTCTTCCGGGACTTCTCCTTTATCACCATACATCATTTCCGACTCCATGAAGATTACTGGATCGTTGTCACGAATAGCAGTCTTCAATAGTCCTTTTGCATCGTACGGGTTGGAGGGAACCACTACTTTTAGACCTGGAGTATTGGCAAACCAGTTTTCGAAATTCTGGGAATGCTGTGCTCCAAGTTGACCGGCGTTACCGGTTGGCCCCCGGAACACAATAGGGCAGTTATATTGTCCGCCCGACATCGAGTACATCTTGGCGGCAGCGTTGATGATGGTGTCTATGGCGACTAGTGAGAAATTGAACGTCATGAATTCTATCACAGGACGAAGGCCGTTGGCTGCAGCGCCTACGCCGACGCCAGCAAATCCCAATTCAGCGATAGGAGTGTCAATCACTCTGTCTGGTCCGAATTCGTCCAGCATGCCCTGGCTAACCTTATATGCGCCGTTGTATTCGGCAACTTCTTCACCCATCACAAACACGCTCGGGTCTCTTCTCATCTCTTCACTCATTGCCTCCCGAAGGGCTTCCCGGAATTGAATTTCTCGCATACTCGTCTTTTCTAATAAGGGAGTAAAAGTAACAACATAATTCGAAAATTTTGAAGATTTGAAAATTTGAAAATGGAGCCAGAGTGATGCAGTTCGCACGAACCCTTCCCCAAGTGTCCTTGATCCGTCTACGAAATACGAGGCCCTAGGACGTCCGAGATACTGCACACAGAGCATTGAACAAAAGAAGCGACGTTCGGCAACGAATCGGTGTAGAAATTGATTTGACAGGTTTCGGAGCCTAACTCTGAACTTTGAACTGTGAACTTTCAACTTTGAACAAAAAAAACCCCATCCTTTTCAGGACAGGGTCTTTTATAATAAGATGGGTCTAATTATTTCAACGCATTTCTAAACGACTCAGTTGCAGCGAACTTGCTGAACTCAAGATCTGTAAGCGCCTTGTCTTTCAGGCTTGGATCGATTTTCACAGCACTTGTAAGGCTGCTTGCAACCAGGTCACCATTTCCTGAACGGGCAGCTGCGATGGCAGCGCCATAATAGGCTACAGCAAGATTGCTGTTCTTGCTAGTGGCTTCGTTAAAAGAAGTTGCTGCGTTAGAATAATCCTTAGAAAGAAGCTGAGCTAAACCTTTGTTGAAAAGATTTACATCAGTAGTAGCAGCAGAAGATTCTGAACGAACAGCTGCATCGTATTTAGCGATATAAATTTCAGACGCACCTTTCACACCATTAACACCACGAGCAACATCATTGCTAGCACCGTTAAGCGCTTTGTTTGCAGCGCTGGCCGCTTTGTATGGATTTCCTTTCATCAAAGAGACAGTTGCTATGTTAGCCCAAACTTCAGGAGTTTCTTTAAGCTTTGCAGCGATCTCTAATTGAGCACCTGCTTTGTCAGCAAGTTCCGCGCCACGTGATGGATTTTCGATAGCAGTCTGTATGTATGCTGCAGCAAGGTTATTGTGAGCATTCCAGTTTGTTCCTTTTTTAGTAGCCGCTTCATAGATCGCCAATTTCTCGTCTACAGAAGGAGTGAGGGTAGCAGAATACATCATCTCTTCGTAGCTAAGCGCATCAGCTGCAGCCGTTCCTTGTACAGTTTGTTTTGAAAGCACAGAAATCTCTGCATCCGTTTTCTTTACTTTTAGGGTTAAAATCTCAGTTTTTGCAGTACGCAAGGTCGGATATACTTCTTTAAACAATTTCTTGTATCCTGGAAGCTTCTTCATTTGTTTTTCCTGATCTTCAAATGACCCGCCGCTGTTGACGATGTTCATGTAGGCAGATTTTTCGTCAGAAGTGATACCGTTATAAGTTGACAAAGCTGCAGTGAAGCCGCTCCAGTCATCCACTACAGGTTTTAGAACAAACTTAATTGAGTCTGCCATTCCTTTGTAGTCGTATTTTTTCATTTGAGCGCGGTAGTATTTTTCGATTGACTTCGCACGTTCTTCAGACAGCTTGCTGTTGATACGCTCGCGGCCTTCAGGTGAGTGGGTACCTGTAATCGACACTGTGCGGGTGATGTTCTTTGCTGCGATGAATGCATCCAATTGTTTTGCCTTATCGCTTTTGGTTTCAGTAACTCGCAAAACTGAACTTCCCTGTGCGAAATAAAAGTCAGGAATAACGATAGGAGTAATTTCTTCCTTGTTGTTGTATCCATGATCTGCGAAAGCAGCGTAGTAAGAATTCTGAACAAGCTTGCTGGTCGTTATAACACCTACCGCAACATCCATCCGTGGAGTCGTTTTGGTCTTAGACCCTTTCGCGGCAACTCCTTCTACTTGAAGTGTTCCTGTTTTGTAAGCAGGATCATAAGGAAAAGTGAAACTCTTTGTGATCTTTGGCTGCTCGGTGGCAGCAGCTGGATAGTCCTCTGCTTTGAATGGAATCGGAGTTAACGCCAACTCTTTATCACCGTATTTATAGTA
The DNA here is from genome assembly GCA_038241465.1 of Cytophagales bacterium. Taxonomy (GTDB): domain Bacteria; phylum Bacteroidota; class Bacteroidia; order Cytophagales; family Cyclobacteriaceae; genus ELB16-189. The sequence goes on from JBBRFP010000170.1 coordinate 3,408, forward strand.
TTGATTCAAGGTATAGGCTGTACCTTTCTTCAACATTTTTACAGGTAGACTTGCAGACACTTCATAGGCTACGGTATCCTTGTGGACTTCGAGCGGATTAGGTGTTACCGTCAATTGTTGCTGCTTCGCCAGCTTTATCATTTGGGGAAGAGTGCAACCAGTCAGGCTCAGCGTGCCGATGATCACAATCGAGTAAACTACTTTTCTCATGGATGGTTTTTTAAGGTTTTCTAAACAAGGCTCTAAGCTAACGCTAAGCCTATTTTTTTGCAATAATACTCAAAAAAATAAAGAGGTTAGCCATCCGGGCCACCTTGAAAGGTGTTATCTTTACAAATAGTTTTTTTCTTCGATAAAGTGCATTTTACTTAGGTAAATGAAGATTTAGGTCATGGATGAGCAGATAAAACGATTGCAGCATTTTTTTCAGGAGCACGCCTTCGGTGTTTGTTCCGCCCTGGGCGACAAACTGGGCATAGCGTCCTCAAGTATCCGGATCTTTTTCATTTATGCCTCTTTTCTCACAATGGGCTCTCCAATCATCATTTATCTCGGAATGGCGTTCCTGCTAAATATGAGAAAACACCTCAGAAAAAGTAACATTTCAGTATTAGATTTTTAACATACTTTTATTCAATCTCGGGTGCCCGATGACCCGAGTTGGCTGTATTTTCTCTTTCCTGATATAAAAAAATCCCAAACAATCAGGCGATGCTGTTGTGCGGCAAGCTTTTTGTATCCAAATCGGGCTGTCCGCTTTCGCTTCTTTTTCTCTTCTTTAAAACTCCGGAAAAAGTCGCGATGAGCCCTCAAAACTGCAAGCCCGTCCTTGAAAGATCCAGTTAACGTGAACTTCATCGAAGCAACTATATCCAGAAGAATTCTGACAAGAAGCTTAACCGCCAGTTGGTTGGGAGGTAGATTTTTGTAAAGAAGGCTCAGCCCATTTTTAAAATTCAAATATGTTTTGAATGGATTTGACACTGAAAGTGTCCCACCACCAACATGAAAGACAGTGCTTGAACCATTGTACAGCACTGTATGTCCCGCTCGTTGAAATCTCCAGCAAAGATCGATCTCCTCCATGTGGGCGAAGAAATCCTCATCAAGCCCATTCATCTCGTGAAACAATTTTGTTCGCACCATCAGGCACGCACCCGACGCCCAGAAAATTTCACTCGTATCATTATACTGACCATGGTCCTCTTCTATCGAATAGAAGATTCTTCCACGACAGAATGGATACCCCAACCGGTCGATGAACCCTCCTCCAGCGCCGGCATATTCAAAACAATTTTTTTGATGATAAGAAAGTATCTTAGGTTGGATCGCCGCCGACCCACGATGTTCATCCAGTGTTTTGATGAGAGGAGACAACCAGTCTGCTGTCACTTCAACATCTGAATTCAATAAAACGGAGTACTCCTCACGGATATTCTTTAAGGCATGATTGTAGCCGCCGCAAAATCCAAGATTACGGCCAATCGCAATAAGCTCAATAGATGGAAATTCTTTTGTGAGCATCGCCAGCGAGTTGTCCGTGGAACCGTTGTCAGCAACAACAATGCGTGCCTCCTGACTGTACTCTACTATGGAAGGAAGAAACTTTCTGAGCAGTTCACTGCCATTGTAATTTAGAATAACAACTGCGGCACGCATCATCCCATCATGCCACTAAAGTCTAGACCCGGAATGTTTGGAAGAATTCCGTTAGTACTTTTTTTAATCTCTTCTTT
>JBBRFP010000171.1:0-5127 GCA_038241465.1 Cytophagales bacterium
TACGCTATCTCTAAAAATGAAATCTCATCTAAACTTCTGGCCAGCTACATCTATGAGCCGGATGTTGCCATCCTAAGTGAAGAAATCATTGCCTTTGCTCACGAAGACCACGAGTACGATATGAAGGAAGTCCTTATTACAGGAAACAATCCTCTTATCAACATGCCGTATGAAAAGGCGTTTCTTGATCTGAAAAGACAGTGCAATGTTATCCTTATCGGGATTGTTAAAGTTGCAGGCGGAAAAAGAACCATGCACAAAAATCCAGAGATTAATATCATGATCAACGATGGGGATTACCTCTTGATGCTAATGGACCGGAGGGGCCAGGATAAGCTAAAACGGGTGTTTCATATTGAAGAGGGAGTATAATACTTCGTACGGATCATTAGCACTTCGACATTCAATATTTGGCGTTTTTTATTCGACATTAAGATTTTACTCAATGCTGAACATCAACGTAAGCGTCTCTTCTTGCAATTGGTGTGAATAAAAAAGGGCGCAGCTTCCACCGCGCCCTATCCGTCTCATCTACCTAAACCGACAAGACTCCAACACAAACCAACTTCACGATCTTCATAGTTCTTTCCAAACCGTTCATTCCGCAGGGAGAAGCACCTGTGATGAAGCTGGTTCGAGATTTATAAACTCAAAGTCAACATCATTCTTCATCTCAACTTGAATCACCGCGTCCCTGCTTATTTTTCCTGATAGAATCTGTTTCGAAAATTCATTCAGGATCTCTTTCTGGATCACTCGCTTTAATGGACGTGCTCCGTATTGAGGATCATAGCCTAACTTTGCCAGACGATCAATTGCAGCTTCAGAAATTTCCAGGTAGATACCACTCTCCAACAATCTCTTTTTCACCTGTTCTACCTGAATCGCCACGATCTTTCTAATGTCTTTCTTCGCCAACGGACGGAACATGACAATCTCATCCACTCGATTTAGAAACTCAGGACGTACATTCTTTCTTAACAACTCCAATACCTGCTCTTTTGTTTCCTCCAGCACTTCAAAATAATTTTCATCAGTGATTTTTTCGAAGTTTTCTTGAATTAGATGAGCACCTGTATTGGTCGTCATGATAATGATTGTGTTTTTGAAATTAGCCACACGACCTTTATTGTCTGTTAAGCGACCTTCATCAAGCACCTGAAGTAAAATATTGAACACATCAGCGTGAGCCTTTTCAATTTCATCCAGCAATACAACAGAATACGGTTTTCTTCTCACCGCCTCCGTTAATTGCCCGCCTTCATCATATCCAATATATCCAGGAGGAGCTCCGACTAATCGGCTTACGCTGTGTCGCTCCTGATATTCACTCATATCAATCCGCACCATGGCGGTATCATCATTAAAGAGATACTCCGCCAACGCCTTTGATAATTCTGTTTTACCAACCCCTGTTGTTCCCATGAAGATGAATGAACCGATCGGCCGCTTTGGATCTTGTAATCCAGCCCGGCTTCTTCTCACCGCATCCGACAGTGCCCGAATTGCTTCTTCCTGCCCTGCAACACGCTTACCAAGTTCTTCTTCCAGGTTCAAAAGTTTTTCCCGTTCGCTTTGCAGCATTTTGGAAACCGGGATACCTGTCCACTTTGCAACGATCTCAGCAATATCTTCACTGTCAACTTCTTCTTTTAATAATGTTCCCGCACCCTGCAATGCCTTCATATCATTCTGGAGCTTTTGCAAACGCTTTTCAGCTTCGGTGATCTTTCCATATCGGATCTCCGCCACTTTACCATAGTCGCCTGCTTTCTCCGCCTGATCAGCTTCGAATTTCAGCTTGTCAATGGCTTCTTTTTCTTTCTGAATTCCGTGAACAACTTGCTTCTCACTTTCCCACTTCGCTTTGAGTTCATTCCTTCTTTCGGACAAGTCTGCAATATCCTTGCTTAAAAATGATTCTTTGTCGCGATCTTTTTCGCGTCTTATTGCTTCTCGTTCAATTTCGAGTTGCATGATCCTACGATTCATCTCATCAAGTTCCTCTGGCATTGAATCCATTTCGATGCGTAACTTCGAAGCAGCTTCGTCCATGAGATCGATCGCCTTGTCTGGTAAAAACCGATCGGTTATGTAACGATGAGACAATTCAACTGCTGCGATTACTGCATCATCCTTGATACGCACTCCATGGTGAAGTTCGTATTTATCTTTTATGCCTCGCAGAATCGATATTGAATCTTCTACAGTCGGCTCGTCTACCGTTACCGCCTGAAATCTTCTCTCAAGTGCCTTATCTTTCTCAATATATTTTTGATACTCTTTTAAAGTCGTTGCTCCGATCGCATGAAGTTCTCCTCGCGCGAGTGCAGGCTTCAGTAAATTTGCTGCGTCCATCGCACCTTCACCACCTCCAGCACCGATAAGCGTGTGGATCTCGTCAATAAACAAAATGATCTGTCCGGCTGCGTCTGTTACTTCTTTTATCACCGCTTTTAGACGCTCTTCAAACTCTCCTTTGTATTTGGCGCCGGCTACCAGTAATCCCATATCAAGAGATACGAGAATCTTGCCTTTCAAATTTTCAGGAACATCACCGTTTACAATTCGTTGAGCCATACCTTCAACAATAGCAGTCTTACCGACGCCAGGTTCTCCTAATAGAATTGGATTGTTCTTGGTACGACGAGCAAGAATTTGAAGCACACGACGGATCTCTTCGTCACGGCCAATGACCGGATCGATCTTACCCTTCTTAGCAAGCTCATTTAAATTTATCGAGTATTTCTCTAGTGACTTGTATTTTCCTTCTGCATTTTGATCAGTGACACTTGATCCGCCTCTTAGTTCTTTAATGGCCTTCACCAACTCACTTTTCGCGAAGCCTGTATCCTTCATCAAAGAGGAAACTTTGTCTTTTGTATTTAAAAGTGCCAATAACAAATGTTCAATAGATATGTATTCATCCTTAAACTGCGCAAGCTCTTTTTCGGCTTGCTGAAGAACAGCATTGGAGTTCGGTGACAAGTAAGGCTGTGATCCCGATGATTTTGGATAGGATGAGAGTATATCTTCCAGCTTCGTTTCAAGGATAGATTTATTCACGTTCAGTTTCTTGATTAAATAATCAAGAACATTTTCGTCGGTTTCAAGAATAGCTTTCAGTAGATGCGAAGGCTCAATTGCCTGCTGTTGTCTTTCTGCAGCAATCTCCGCCGCTTTCTGTAAAGCCTCTTGTGACTTTATGGTGAATTTTTCAAAGTTCATTTTGATTTCCCTCCACCCATTCTTCTCAAATAGATGTCCAATCACAATACAATGGTATTTAATGAAAATTTGACCGGATTTAAACCTTTTTGAATGACAATTATGCCAAATTGACTTGCTCTGAATTTATGCTTTAATTGGAGCATCAGTACAATCGATGTAGTAGCCCGGTTTTTAATTTGATACTTATTAAAAGTAGCGTAGCTTTTACTTTTCTAATATGACGAATCGCAGCCGACCATCACTTGAGTTTCCCAAATCACTCCTTGTTGAGGTGGCCTGGGAAGTATGTAATCAAGTTGGTGGCATTTATACCGTGATACGATCAAAAGCCCCTGCAATGGCTGAGAATGTCAACGGTCCGTTTTGTATGATCGGTCCTTACATGGGAAAGAATATTCAGGCTGAGCTTGAACCGCTGGATGATGTGGAGGATGTTTTCGGGCAGGCAGCGGCCAATCTTCGTAAGAAGGGTTATGATGTTCATTATGCAGAATGGCTAATCACCGGGAAGCCACGCGTAGTGTTGCTCAATCCCAATACATTAGACGAAAAAGAACTCGGTGTTATCAAATATCTGCTCTGGAAAAATTATGGTGTTAGTACCCCTGACCACAATACTTTAATAAATCAGGTTGTTGCTTTTGGCTATCTGACAAAATTATTTTTTGACGAGCTGGTGAAAATTGTAGGTGAAGATGAACCCATCATCGCGCACTTTCACGAATGGATGGCCGGACTGCCGATCCTGGATATGAAAAGGGAATCGATGCGTGTGAGGACAGTCTTTACAACACACGCGACACAGCTTGGTCGTCATCTTGCAATTAATTCGCCACTATTCTATTCACACCTTCCCTTCTTCAATCATGAAATAGAAGCGCAAAAATTTGGCGTTGTTACCGAAGAAGGAATCGAATACGCTTGCGCGCAATCATGTGATGTATTCACCACGGTGAGTGACGTTACGGCGAGAGAGTGCAAACACTTATTAAAGCGAAAGCCTGAAGTAATTGTTCCGAACGGACTCAACATTGAGCGATTCGAAGCGCTGCACGAATTTCAAAATCTGCATGCATTTTATAAAAAAGAAATTCATGAGTTTGTCATGGGTCATTTTTTTCAATCCTATACATTTGATCTTGACAAAACTATCTATCTGTTCACATCAGGACGATATGAATACAGAAATAAAGGCTTTGATCTGACACTGGAAGCTCTTTGGCATCTAAATGAAAAACTGAAAGCAGAGAAGACCGATCTTACGGTTGTTATGTTTTTTATTACGAAAAGAGAATTTTTAAGTATTAAGCCTGAAGTGTTGCAATCACGTGCAATCATGGAAGAGATCCGTCAGACGTGCGAGGCGATTGAGCGTGAAGTGGGGAAAGGATTATTCTATGCTTCCACGACGCGGCAGGATAATCGGTTGCCAAATCTGAATGATTTCGTAGAGGACTATTGGAAGCTTCGCTATCGTCGTACCATTCAAAGCTGGAAAAATAACAAGCTTCCGCTGTTGGTGACGCACAAGCTCGTGAATGAAGAACAAGATGAGATACTACAATTTTTAAACAGAAGAAATTTGTTGAACAGACCTGACGATAAAGTTAAAATTGTTTATCACCCTGATTTTATCACATCTACGAATCCACTGTTTGGAATGGACTACAGTCAGTTTGTAAGAGGGTGCCATCTTGGAGTTTTCCCCAGCTATTATGAGCCTTGGGGTTATACGCCTTTGGAATGTATGGCAAGTGGCGTTCCTTCTGTTACTAGTGATCTTTCTGGTTTCGGGGATTATCTTACCCGTAATTTTCCTGATTATGAAAAGAATGGGATGTTTGTCGTGGAGAGGGGCAAGCGTACGTTTGACTGGAGTGCAAGACACCTGGCAAC
>JBBRFP010000172.1:0-5100 GCA_038241465.1 Cytophagales bacterium
CACCATCGAAATCAAAAAGCCCAAGGTCCGCCCCGATCGTTTTTGTATTAACCGAGTCTTTTACACCAGTCGTTTTGGTGCTCAGGGTATTGTTTCCTTTCTTGTTGATGTTCTGGTCAAGCTGTAACCAAACATATTTCAATACATCTGGTGAATTATTGGTGTAGGTAATGCTTTCTGATCCGGTAATGCTTTGAGTATCGTCATGAAGCTCCGCGTTAATGACATAGTCCGCCTGTTGCTGCCAATATTTGGGGCCAGGAGAGCCGGAACCCGATCGATACTCATTGGGAGTCGGGAGCATTTGATCGAGCTGCTCAAATTTCCCTTTCCAGTCTCTTTTAGCATCTTGAGCGAATGACACCGCGCATGAAAACAAGGCTAATAATATAAATACGTTCTTCATTGGTAAGTATTGTTTTGGGTTCGATTTAAGGGTGATGTTATAAGCAGTTAAAATCTGTCTTTCATTAAAACGAGTGCGATTCCTGCGGTGGCGGAAGATATTATCATTCTCCAGTCTCTTCGTGGCACCCGAGCTAAATTCAGTGCAAGAAAACTAACGGCAAGAAAAATACCAACGATTATTATTTGGCCGAACTCCAACCCGAGATTAAAGGCGAAAAGCTGGCTGAGAATACTCTGATCTCTGCCCAAAAGTGCCTTTAAGTAGTTAGAAAAGCCCATTCCATGGATAAGTCCAAAAAACAGAGCAAGGAAATAATTAACCTGAATGGGTCCCTGATTGAGTGATTGTTCCTTTTTAAAAAGATTGGAAACAGAGGTTATGAAAATGGTGAGCGGTATGATGAACTCGACCAGGGAAGAATTCATCGAGATAACGTTTAAAGTAGACAAAGCCAAAGTAATCGAGTGACCGATCGTGAAGGCAGTAATCAGGATCAAAATTTGCTTCCACTCCTTGATGATGTATACCGCGCACAGGGCCACAACAAAAAGGATGTGATCGTAACCGTTGGTATAGTCAAGAATGTGATCTTTCCCGAGAACAAAATACAGTTGGAATTCAGACATAATAATACAAGGTTCTTTTAACTACGGTCAGCTCAAGGCACGCGAAGATCGGAAAGAAAAAATCAAAATTCGAAAACCTTTTTGTGTGGTTCATCATGACGGATTGCATCTAAATAAGATAAAGACACGGTTACCTTTAAAATGAATTTTCCTGTTTACTTTTGAACCATATGACCTTACTGATCCAATTGTTGATTTTATGGTTTCCTCATCCGATCCATGTTTCGGTGACGGAAATTGAATATAATGAAAAGGTGAAATCTCTCCAGATCGTATCGCGGATATTCATCGATGATCTTGAATTATCTGTTCGGAAACAGGTTGGGCAGGAGTCGCTTGACCTGATTGAGCCAAAGAATGGAAAGACGACTGATCAATTGATGACAGCTTACCTTGCTGAGCATTTCAAAGTAAAGGTTGACGGTAAGGCTGTTAAAATTAACTATTTAGCCCATGAAGTGGAAGACCTGGCAATTATTTGCTACCTCGAAGTTGACAACATTAAAAAACTGAAGACGATTGAAATAACGAATACCATCATTCAGGACATTCATGAGGATCAATCCAATCTTGTTCACATCACTTTTAAAGGTCCCGTTAAAAGTTACAGACTAACAAGAGATACGCCAACGGAGGTTTTTAAATACGAAGCAAAATAAAATCAAAGACAATGCGCACTAAAATTATTGCCGGTAACTGGAAAATGAACAAGACACTCGAAGAAGCAAAAACACTTGCTTCCGAAGTAAATATTCTTTTCGCTCAGGAAATCAAAGGAAAAGCTAAGGTTGTGTTGTGTGTTCCATTTCCATTTTTAATGTCGGTAAAGGATCAATTGACTTCATCTTCCATTTCAGTGGGTGCGCAGAATTGCAGCGAGTACGATTCAGGTGCCTATACAGGCGAGACTTCCGCGCCGATGATTGCCTCAATGGGTATACCCTATGTGATCATTGGCCATAGCGAACGAAGACAATATTTTGGTGAGAACGGGAAATTGCTGGCAACAAAAGTGGATAAGGCACTGGCTAATAATCTAACTCCGATATTTTGCTGTGGTGAACCATTGGAGATCCGTGAAAAAGGAACGCATGAGACGTTGGTCCGACAGCAGGTGGAAGAATCTTTGTTTCACCTTTCAGCAGAAGTGATAAAAAAAGTAGTGATTGCTTATGAACCTGTTTGGGCTATCGGCACTGGAAAGACGGCAACCTCACAACAGGCACAAGATATGCATGCCGTGATACGGAGACAGCTTAGCGGTAAATACGGTGAACCCGTTGCTCAGGTGATTCCAATATTATATGGAGGAAGTGTTAAGCCCGACAATGCAAAAGAAATCTTCTCCTGCCCGGATGTTGATGGTGGACTAGTGGGCGGAGCATCGCTAAAGGCCGCTGATTTTATTGGCATTGTCAAAGGGGCTTGAGGATTTAGCGGTTGTTCGTTGACGTATGGTTGATCAATTTACTTCTACTCTATACAAATGATTGATTTGCCGCTCAGTCAAAATGTTTTAAAGAAAAATTCTTTCACGCTTCAATGAGAAACATGGCTAATGGTCACTAATCAAAGTGTAAAAAAGGAGCTTATTAAGAAGCATTAATATTCCTCTACAAAATTAAAATCATTCGTATACGTTAATTGTGCATTAACATTCAATTTTTACACCATCAAGCAACCTAATATCGGCGTAAACGGACTAATGCGTATCTTCACCAAAAGCACGGTTGCAAAAATGACAAAGCTGGTTTGTTTCTGCCTTTTTTTCCTCCATACTCTTGCTTTTGCTCAGAGCGACTCCGTGCGCACAAAATTAAATCCGGAAGCCCCTGATTATGTTGTATGGTATCACGGAATGAAACCGAATCCACTGGGAGAGACTTACTCTATCACTATCACCGTGACCGGCATCAGAAACACTAATGGTACGATCCGATTTAAGTTTTATGATGATCTAACGGGCTTTCCTCACGACACAGGCTTTCTGAAAATAGTTGTTGACAAATCGGAAGTGGTTAATGGAACATTAACCAAGACTTATTACGGATTCAAGCCTCAAAGTATGGCGATAGCATTGCTTGACGATGAGAACAACGATGTTAAACTTGATATGGGATGGTTATTTCCAAAAGAAGGTCATGCGTTTTCTGATTACAACCATTCCGCGCTTCGAAGACCGGTATATAGTGACTTTAAATTCATTTTAACTGAGAATAGGAAAGTGGTAATGAAGATGAAATATTATTAAAATAAGCTATTAAGTTTGAGGCATTAATCCTGCTAATGAAAGCCTATGTAATTGTCGATGTGATGATCAACGATCATGAACGATACGAAGAGTATAAAAAACTAACACCCGGCTCGCTGATTCCGTTCGGAGGAAAGTTTATCGTAAGAGGTCCGGCCGTACTAACCCTTGAAGGTGATTGGAGGCCAAATCGCCTTGTTATACTCGAATTTCCTTCGCTGGAGAAGGCAAAGGAATGGTGGTCATCTGATCTCTATGGTCCGGCAAAATCGTTAAGGCAGTCGATCGCGATCACCCAAATGATTGCCATAGAGGGTGTTGAATAACTACAAAAAAGAAGATATGAATAAGTTTATTGAATTGCTCGTATCGGAAGATGACGAAACAAAAACCGTGTTGGTAAACACTGAATGTATTGGAAGGATCTACCAAAACCCGCAGGTAACCAATAAGAGTATTGTAGAAATGAATTATCATAGCATCAACGATGCTCCGGTGTATCTGGAAGTGGAAATGCCTTATGAGAAATTACGCTTAAGCTTCCTGGTATGACCAAAGACATTTTTTCTGGCTATGAAAAAATTACATATTCCGCGAGCTGAAGATCTTTATAATGAGCTGGTATTTACGACCTCCAGAAGCAGCGGTCCGGGCGGTCAAAATGTCAATAAGGTAAATAGCAAGGTGACATTGAAATTTGATGTCATCCATTCATTGATATTAACCGCTGAGGACAAGCAATTGATTATTGAAAAATTAGCCACGAAGATTACAAAAGAAGGCTTGCTGATGATCACTTCTCAGGAGAAGCGGTCGCAGTTGGAGAACAAAGAAGACGTTGTTGGTAAATTGAATAAGCTATTTGTCAAGGCATTTACTCCACGTAAGAAAAGAAAGGCTACCCGGCCGGGCAAAGCAGCCGTACGCAAACGCATTGGTGATAAAAAGCAACAATCAGAGAAAAAGCAGTGGCGCCAGAAGCCGGAATAATTTTTGTAAGTTACAGGACTGGCTATGCAAAAATTTCTTAATCGACTGAGAAGACGGACTAAGTGGCTTTTCATCTTTTTGTTTCGAAAAGCTTGGAGATATACCAAACTAAGGCCTTATCTTCTGAGAACCTCAGAATCCCTTGGCAAGATCAACCTATATTTTGACACTCATCCCCGCATCCGCCGCTGGACGATGCTTGCCACACCGCCGCTGGCATTCCTGTTACTTCTGGCATTTTTGATCTGGATTGAAACGCCGGGAAGCAGAGAGCTGAGAAACATTCAAAATCAGGTGGCTTCAGAAGTTTACAGCGCCGACAGTGTACTGCTTGGAAGATATTTTTTACAGGATCGTACAGAGGTAAAGTATAATGCAATATCACCTGCCGTAGTCGATGCTTTAATTGCCACAGAAGACATTCGGTTTTATGATCATAGTGGAATTGATTACAGAAGTCTCGGCCGTGTATTAGTAAAATCAATTATTCAACAGGATGAATCATCGGGTGGAGGGAGCACACTGACCCAGCAGCTTGCCAAAAATCTTTACCCCAGGAAAAAATATTGGATACTTCCAATGTTGTTAAACAAATTACGCGAGGTACGAATTGCAAGAAAGTTGGAAGCTATTTATTCGAAAGAAGACATACTTACTCTCTATTTGAATACCGTTCCGTTTGCCGACAATGTATTTGGTATCCAGGCCGCTGCTGAAAGATTTTATTCAACTTCTGCTAAAGATCTCACCGTTGATCAGGCGGCTTTATTGGTGGGAATGTTAAAAGCTACCCATAGCTACAATCCCCGATTATTCCCCGACCG
>JBBRFP010000173.1:0-5092 GCA_038241465.1 Cytophagales bacterium
GCTCGTGAACTGGCGGAAGAGGTGGTCGGTTCATTTGAACAATACCCGGTAAGACTTGCATGGGCGATAACGGTTCATAAAAGTCAGGGTCTGACATTTGACAAAGCGATCATCGATGTCGGTGAGGCGTTTGCAGACGGACAGGTGTATGTGGCCCTTTCAAGATTGAGAACTCTCGATGGTCTTGTGTTGAGGACACGGATCAATACTTCAGCGATTAGTACCGATAAACAGGTTGTAGAGTTTGCCCAGACCAATCATCGGCCGGCCGAGTTGGCTGGCGTGATGAAAATAAGACAGCAACAATTTATCAGACAGTTGCTGGATAAGACATTTGATTTCGAATCAATCATAAAAGATATTCGGTATATCCAGAAAGAGGAGGCGGAGGAAAGTCTTGGAGAAGTAAAAATGAAACCAGCACTTGTGCAGCTCGTCAATGCGCTCGAAGCAGAGCAGGGCAATACCGAAAAATTCAGGCGTCAGCTGATGGAGTTGCTGAATGCGGGAGATTCGAATGCATTGATTGAACGAATCCATAAAGGGAGTTCATATTATAAAGCACTTTTATTTCAAAACATAAAGATTCTGCTTCTTCATCTTGAAATCGTTCGACTGCAAAAAAGAGCAAAAACCTACACTACACAACTCACAGACCTTGATCAGGTGTTGTGCAAGAAATTGGAAGACATTGACAAAGCAGCAATGCTTACAGAAGGCATTTTGAACAACCAGGAGAAATTTGATTTTGATCATCTTGCTGTCATCCGGAAGCAGGAGCGCATTGCAATTTTAGAGGAGGTCAGCAAATTAGGGGTATCCGAATCTGCGAGTGAGCCAAAGAAGAAAACACGCAAGCCCAAAAAGGAAAAGAAGGGAGATAAGCGATCAACGTTTGAAATAACACTTGATCTTATCAATCATGGAATGTCGCCGGAGCAAGTAGCATCGGAGCGCGGTCTGGTGCTGAGTACCATTGAATCTCATCTGGCAAAGGCAGTGGCAGACGGGAGAATTGATATTTTTAAGTTTATGAACGAAGAGACGGTCATAGAAATTGTCAATGCTCGCCGGCAACTTCCTCCCGAGGCCAGTTCAAAAGATCTTTACGAAAAGATGAAAGGGAAATTCGGCTATGGTCAATTGCGGGCAGCAATGGCTTATGATAAATTAAATCAAGCGCATTAAACTATCTTTTTTATTGTTTCTCTTAATTTTTCGTAGTTCTATATTCTAGGTGTCGCCTATGTGATGAAGGGTACTTATTTCTTTCCCGATCGGTTTAACCACTGTGTATAACCCGAATGATTCATGATCTCTGAAATGAAAGTACTATTGGATTCTGTGCCTTTGTATATAGAGAGGACCTGTATCCCCAATTTATAAACGTAGTTTCTCTCATCATCATTTTTACCACCGACTTTACCGCACGCGACAGAATTGTCGACAACGCGCTTTTGCGGAATGGGAAGCATCTGAAATTCATTTATATCTTGCAATTCAACTTCGATGCTATTGACTACCACAAAATTTCCAACAACGCAAAAGGACGCTGTGCAATCGGCACAGTAGGTACCCACAAGAAACACCTTGATTTTCCTGGGACGGTTGCCAGCTAAAAATGCAGTAGAAGATTTTCCATTTCCGGTCCAAACCCAAAAGACAGATGACTTGGCATCAAAGTCAACTACGATTACTTCACCTATCGGACTATCTTTTGCGGCCCACGCGGTGGAGACATACCCATCGCTAACCTGTTTTGCAGGAAATTTTGTAAGTGATGAGCTTGCCATCCGATCGCTCATGTCAACGTCCGAGTAGTACAGCCAGCCCGATATTTTATTTGTTTCAAGGCCATTGATCCAATCCGGTCCGGACACAAGCTGTTGAGTTGGATCAGGCCCCTGAGCCATACACATCTGTGAACTGAAGATTGACACTAAGGCAAGTAGAAATCCTTTCATAAAGCACAAGTTAAAACATAGGCTGATTTTTTCATATTCGGCTTCCAGATTGGGTGAGGCAATTGTCCCGACAGCAATACATTGCTATGTTTTCAATATATTCTTTTAACATGGAGTACGTATGGAGGTGGGTTGAGTGGACAAAGACTCGTAAGGGCTTCACTTACTGTGAGCAGTCATTTCGATAGATACAGGCAAAGCCTGGGAGCTCACCTAAATAATGAATTTTCACAGAGTGAAATAGACTGATTTTGAAACTATCTTCGATAAGACAATTCGCTTTAATCATGAATTACCTACTGAATGATGTAGAATCTGAACGACTTCTATTCCGGCATCTGCAACCTGATGACTTTCCCATATGGCTTGAGTTTTTTAAGGATCCTTCCTGGAATAAGTACTGGAAGATGCAGGGTGCTACGCCTGAAGAGCATTGTCAGCGATGGTTTGACAAAGCATTTTACAGGTATGCGAACAACCTTGGCGGAATGAATGTCCTGATCGATAAAGAATCAGGAGAATTTATAGGTCAGTGCGGTCTGTTGATCCAGACGGTGGATAAAATACAGGAGCTTGAAGTGGCTTATTCACTATTGCAAAAGCACTGGAATAACGGTTATGCTACTGAGGCTGCAAAAGCCTGTATTGATTATGTATTTAAAAATAAACTTCGTGAATCGTTGATCTCAATTATACATGTAAATAATATTGAGTCGCAACGTGTTGCCTTAAAAAATAATCTTAAGTTAGATTACGAAACTATTTATGATGATAATCCAGTAAAGATTTTCAGAATCGCCTGTGCGAACGTATGACCAGCGAAAAACTGATTGTTTCTGATAAGAAAATAATCGTTTAGGAACTGGGGACTTCGGAAGAACTCCGCGCGCTTAGAGAACCATCTAGAAAATCTTCGATCCATCTTGGTTCAGGAAGAAGCATTCATGAAATCTATAAAGCAGAGGCTCACCGTGGATGCTAGTCTCTTTGCATGCAATTTGTTCTCAGCGAACAAGTAGCTTCGTTACTTAGGAAAATCCGCCCCCACTGTAATCTCCTCCCATGCATCATAGTCTTTCTTCAGCACTTCCAGCTTATTACGAGCACCTTTCAGCGCTGCTGCTCCTAATAATAAGTGTAATGGAGGATGTTCTGTTTCTACAACTTTCACGATTGCTTTAGCGGCACGTATGGGATCACCGGGTTGCTGACCACTATAGCCTCGAATTGAATTCTTATTGACACCAGCAGAAGGAGCATAATCTTCAATAACAATAGCACTGTTGTTAGCAGAACGTCCGGCCCAATCAGTACGAAAACCACTGGGAGCAATGACGGTGACTTTTATGCCCAAGTGTGCCGTCTCTTTTGAAAGTGCTTCTGAATAACCGTCGACAGCAAACTTCGTCGCATTATAAAATCCAACAGCCGGAAATCCAACAAGTCCACCGATGGAGGCGATGTTAATGATATGACCACTCCGCTGCGCGCGCATGACGGGAAGAACTGCGTTCGTCATCTTTGCCAATCCAAAGAAATTTATTTCAAACATTCTTCTTACTTCTGCTTCTTCGCTTTCTTCGATCGCACCAAAATATCCAATCCCCGCATTGTTTACCAACACGTCAATACGACCAAATTTTTCTTTTAGGAGTTCAACGGAAGCAGTTATCTCATCGGCATTGGTTACATCAAGCTTTAGAGCGATAGCTGTGCTGGGATAGTCGTTGACGATATCGCTAACGTCCTTTGTATTCCTTGCGGCAACGCCCGCCCTATACCCCAATCTTAAAACAAGCTTTGATAATTCTCTTCCAAATCCGGTTGAGCAACCTGTTATTAACCATACTTTCTCCATGATAGTCTTATTTTAAATGAGTTGTTTTGATAAATTCCCGACCAAGTAAACGGTTTCAGATGGGCTTTAGCCCAAAATTGATTAAACCTATATACAATAACTCTCGTATTTTTGTTCACGGATTTTTTGTAATTATATTTTACCTTTCTAAAATTCAAATCATATTTCTCCGTTAAATCGTACATGCTGTTGCGTCTTTCACTCTATTGGATAAATCACCTGGTCGTCCGCTGGCAGTTGATCCTCACAATGCTCGTGCTGTGGGGAGGAAGCGCCTGGCTGAAAGCACATTACGGCCAGGATGACTCAAATCTTTGGATCGTGATGCGTCAATTTTTACTGATCATCCAATGGGCAATAATAGGGCTGTTTTCAATAAGCTTGTTTACGGTAGTAACTACCTGGGCCTTTTTTATTTATAAGATCAGACAAAAGCAGGTAGGTGTTCAGGTTCAGTTTGGTAATGGACAACGTGCCGAGGCTGGCTTCGTTAAATTAATAATTACGCTAACGGGAGCCGTAATTCGGCCATTGTTGGGCACCATTCGTGCACGACTGATCTTTACTGAAAAGAAATTGTCCGATATAATAATATTGGATACTGATGTATTTAAAAGACGAGGATTGATTCGGCAGGCAGTTTGCGGAAGCGGAAAGACACTTCTTCACGATCGTGGAATTTACGATGTTGAAAAAGTACACATACTCTTTTGCGACATGTTCAGCCTTGTAGCCCTCCCCTGCAGCGTTCCTTTTTCTCAGCAGCTTTTTACACTACCGGTTCAGCAAAACGCCATTAATGTTTCAGCCCATCCAAATTCCACAGAAGAACAAAAGCACCGGATCGAGATACCGAAACGAGTGGAGGGTGAGTATATCAGTTATAAAGAGTTTGAGTCAGGAGATAACATTCGAAGAATTGTCTGGAAGATCTATGCGAAAAGTGGACAACTAGTCGTGCGTGTACCTGAAACAAAGGATCCCTACGCTTCGCATCTTTATTTTTACGCGAGTTTTTATGAAGGGCTTGATCTTAGGCAGGGTGTATTTGATACCGAATTGCTTAATGTTTTTAAAGACAAGGTGCGTAATTTATTCGAAGCGCTGCAGAAAAACGGTTACGATGTTCGCATTCCACAAGACCAGGAAATTCCAAAGCTTTCCGGAATGAGCGATAAGAAAAATGAGCTGTTTCAGATTACGGCAGCATCGTGGCAAAAAGCAAATCCTCCCGCATCTTACGTAACTGTCGGAAAAGCTGCTTTTGTGT
>JBBRFP010000174.1:0-5080 GCA_038241465.1 Cytophagales bacterium
CCAAGTTAGTTGATCCAGTCTTTTATAAAAATTAAAAATAAGGGCAGATAGTGTTTCAATTGTGTCCTCATAATCTTGAGTGCTTTGCCCATATGGTTCTCAACGGTCTTTACTGAGATGTTGAGTTGTTTCGCGATCTCCGCATATTTTAATTCTTCGAATCGACTTAATTGAAATACGGTCCGGCACTGATCAGGGAGTGCTTTCATTGCTTGAAGGATTCGTTGTTCAAGCTCCATTACAATAACAGATTGGCTTGCATTGTCATGTGTTGGTTCACCTCCGGCCATCTCGTGATTGACGTGCGCCCTCTTCACCTTTACATGTTTGATTACATTCAGGCAAGCGTTACGCACCATTCGATATAGGTATGATTTTAAGGAAGTTTGTATTTCAATGGAATTCCGCTTGTCCCAAACTCCAATGAAGGCAGCCTGGACAACCTCTTCTGCCTCGTCTTTGTCATTCAAAAACGAGTAGGCATAATTACATAATGGCTTATAATAGGTCTTAAATATCATCTCAAAAGCACTTTCGTTGCCCTCTCTCAGCGAAGTAAAGACCTGCTGTTCTGGTAAATCCACTGCTTTTTGCTGAAACACAGTGCAATTTACGTTTTTGGGGCGTTGAGGTTATGACAACTTAGCGCAGCGCCACCCCTAGTTGAGTAAATAAAAACGAACCTAGGACTCTATCGCAGCACCGGTTATAACAGATCGTTAAATTGGAATTCGGAAACTGAAGGCACCTTTTATTCTATTTATTACAAACGCTGTTTACCTTCTTTTAAATAGAGTAGGTAACGCCGACCATAATAGCCAGATGTTTGTAGACATCAAAAAGATAATTTCGATGTTAGCGCCAATTGATTGGAGAGCAAATGATTAGATCTTATTCGCTAGTAAAATTATCTCGGCTGCTTTTTCCGCGATCATAATGGTAGGCGCATTGGTATTTCCACTGGATATCCGCGGCATAATGGAAGCATCTGCGACACGAAGCTTGTTAACTCCACGAACACGAAGATCCGGATCCACAACAGCCATTTCATCAATTCCCATCTTGCACGTTCCGACTGGATGATAAACGCATTCGGCAACTTCCTGAATATATTTTAACCAGTGGTCATCAGAGGAATGAATAGATGGCAAATGATTGCGGATTCGAAGAGTATCAAATGCCTTTGCATTCAAAACTTCCATGGCCTTTCTGCCGCCTTTAATCAGTGTAAGCTTGTCTTTTTCTTCCGCAAGATAATTCGGTTGAATGACGGGGGCTTCTTCCGGATTCGCACTCCATAAGCTGATAGAGCCACGACTTTCTGGCCTTACCTGTGTTGGAAGGATTGTGTAACCATCCGTATGGGTAAATGAATTCAGATCATACATATCTGATACTTTATCGACACCTGAATTGGTAGGGGTGAACTGAAATTGAAGATCAGGTGTGGCAACCTCGGTGGAAGATTTTAAAAAAGCCACAGCCTCCAACGGTCCGATTGAAAGAGGCCCGCTCTTTGTGAACAAATATTTTATTGTCTCTATCGCCTGACGATGAAGAGGGAGATAATGATTATTGCTTATGGGCTTGCTACACAGACTGCTGACTGGAAAGAAGAGATGATCGTGGAGATTTTTTCCAACGCCTTCTAATCCGTTTTTAACAGGAATTCCCAGTCGATCTAACTCATCCTTGGAACCGATACCCGACAGCAGCAATATCTTAGGCGACTCAAAGGCACCAGCAGACAGAATAACTTCACGACTGGCTCGGGCAACAAGTGTTGAGCTGACACTGGTCTTAAACTCTACTCCTTTCGCGCAGTCATTTTCGATGATGATTCTTTTGCACAATGCGCCTGTTATCACCGTAAGATTTTTTCGATCCAATGCGGGAACAAGAAACGCTTTTGCTGCACTCATCCGCTTGGAAGCTTTCATGGTGTATTGAAACCAACCTACGCCTTCCTGATGGGAACCATTAACATCATCGTTTGGTGGAATTCCATTTTCTTCACATGCTTTAATAAATGCTTTGCCCAATTCTGTATGATACCAGTACGCCTGGGTGATATTCAACAATCCTCCCTTCGCATGATAATCATTAACGAACTGCTCATTGTTTTCAGATTTTTTAAAAAAAGGGAGCACATCATCATAACTCCAGCCGCCGCATCCAACCGAAGACCAGTGATCATAATCTTCACGCTGGCCACGGATGTAAGCCATTGCGTTGGTTGAGCTTGAGCCACCCAAGACTTTCCCACGTGGTTGATAGATTTTTCTATTGTTAAGATTTGCTTGCGGTTCTGTATAGTAACAGTTCCAGTCGACAGAACTGTGGTGCAATTTCATGTATGCCCCAGGAAGTTGAATAAACGGATGAGTGTCTTTCCTGCCCGCTTCGAGAAGCAAAACTGTTTTTCCAGGATCTTCTGACAGCCTGTTCGCTAATACACAACCGGCAGAGCCGGCACCTACAATGATGTAATCAAAGGTCATGGCTCAATTTAGAGCGAAAGAATTAAGGAAACGAGAGGTGAAAGAATCAAAAAGTGAAAGAATGAAAGAAAATAACGAATAGCGGTGGGTCGAAGCATTTCCTCCTTCCCTTGTTTTTCATTCTTTAAATGATCTTGCAAAAGTTCTATTTCAAGCTAAAAACGCGTATATCAAGAAATTTTTCAGAAAATCCGAAAATTACTAAACACTGTTCAGTAAGTTTACGTAAACATTCACCATTCATGGGAATAGAAGACCGTAAGCAAAGACACAGGGAAGACCTCAAAGAAATCATTCTCAAGGCAGCGAAAGAACTGTTCCTGGAGAAAGGTTATGAGGCAACTTCCATGCGTAGTATTGCTGAGAAAATAGAATACAGCCCAGCGACGATTTATCTCCATTTCAAGGATAAAAATGAAGTGTTTTATGCTTTGCACAAAGAAGGTTTTAGAATGCTTGTGAGTGCTTTCAAAACTCTAGCAAATGTTTCCGACCCTTTTGAGCGCCTTAAGGCGATGGGCCACGTTTACGTCAATTTTGCCACTGAAAACCCTGATTTTTATCAGTTGATGTTTGTAATGCATGAGCCGCTTGAAGTGCTTGAACTAGATCTCACATTAGGCTGGGATGAAGGCGATGATGCCTTCCGGGTGCTTCTGGAAACAGTGACTCAATGTCAACAGAATGGTTATTTTAAAGGCTTTGAGCCAAGCGGATTTTCCTTTTTAGTGTGGTCGACAGTCCATGGTCTGGCATCCCTGCGAACCAGTGGACACCTTGATCATGTACGTCAGGTGAAGACTGAGATGGCCGATATAAATGCAGTGACCGGCCATACTATGCACACTTTCATAGCAATGTTAGAAAGACTTCGGTAAAAAAATTTAACTATTTAGTAAACACTGTTCATTATGAAAACAGCTATCAGAAAACTTCTCTTAATTTCATTAATTCTGTCTGCTTCCACGTTAAGGGCACAGACTGTGCTCGAAACCTATGTTGCTGAAGGGCTCAGGAATAATATCGTCCTGAAGCAAAGGAATATTGCCCTTGAAAAAGCAATAGTGTCCTTGAAAATCGCTGACAGCTACTTTATGCCGGGTGTTGGGATTCAGGGAAACTATACCAGTGGCAGCGGCGGCAGGAGTATATCTGTACCGGTCGGGGATCTGTTGAATCCTGTTTATTCAACCTTGAACCAACTGACTGGCAGCGATAATTTTCCTCAGATTGCCAATGTCAATCAAAACTTCTTCCCTTATAATTTTTATGATGCGAAAGTTCATACGACGGTACCAATTATCAATACGGATCTAATCTATAATCGCAAGATATCACAGCAGCAAGTAGTGTTACAGGAATTTGAAGCTGATATCTATAAACGTGAGTTGGTTAAGAATATCAAGGTTGGTTACTACAATTATTTAAGTGCTAAAGAAGTAATAAGAATTTTTGAGAGCGCATTGAAAAGAGGCGAGGAGGGAAAAAGAGTTAATCAATCGCTATTAGAAAATGGAAAGGGATTACCCGCTTACATTCTTCGTTCACAGAGTGAAATAGAGACAACAAATGCCCAAAAAGCAGATGCCGAACGTCAGCTTGACAATGCTCGCCTCTATTTCAATTTTTTGTTGAATAGAAATGCCGACGAAGAGGTGCTTACCAACCTTGATACACAAGAAGAATTCTCAAAGCTTAATCACCTTGCTTCCGATTCAGTCTCGGTGCAAAACAGAGAAGAACTGAAATTGCTTCGCGAAAGCATTGAGCTCAACAATAATTTAGTAAAGATGAACAAGCTGTTCTGGGTACCTAAAATGAATGGATTCCTTGACCTAGGATCACAGGCCCAGGACTGGAAAGTGAACGATGCGTCGCGTTACTATTTGTTTGGTGTTCAACTTGACGTCCCTTTATTTGCTGGAAACAGAAATCGTAATAGAGTTAAGATGGCCAACCTTGATGTTCAGAATTCTCAATTGAATCTATCGGGTAACAGCAATCAACTGAATCTTACTGCACAAGCAGCAAAAAATAATTTATTCACAGCGCACCGGAATTATCAATCATCACAAAAGCAACAAGAGGCGGCCATGAGCTACCAGAAATTAATTGACAAGGGCTATAAAGAAGGTGTAAATACATTCATCGAAGCCATTGACGCTCGCAATCAATTGACGCAAGCACAACTACAAGTTTCACTTAACCGGTACCGGGTATTGTCAGCTGCGGCCCAGTATGAACGTGAGACGGCAGCCTACCTATTAAATAACTAAAGCATTTATTACACGAGAAAAATATTTACCCTATGAAACACCTACTTATATCTACATTTCTTCTTGCAGCGGTTGTTCTCTTGGAAAGCTGTGGCGGCAAAAAAGAATCCCAGAATCATGTTGCTGTCAATGATGTGATCCCTGTTAGGATCATGGCACTTACAAAATCCAAAACCCAGCCCCTCATCCAGGTTTCGGGTCAACTTACTACTGATGATGAAACAAATTTGTCATTCAAAACGGGTGGAGTTATCAAAGCGCTGAAGGCTAAAGAAGGCGATGCCATCCGTAAGGGTCAGGTGC
>JBBRFP010000175.1:0-5051 GCA_038241465.1 Cytophagales bacterium
AATTAATAGGCATCGCAGACTTAATAATACCAGTTCATTTAATTTGATTCCTTTAAATTGTTTGGTACTGGTTTCCTGCAAGTGCCGTAAGCTTCCAAGCTTTATTACTTTTCCTTCCTTACGACTGAGTAAATGAATTCCAAATGGAATGAACAATCCAAGTAATCCCCAAAGAAATATCGGATTAAGAAAATGCATTATCGGATCAGTGCTTTGCGAATGGTCAAAAAATGTCTTAGTACAGTTTCAACCGGATCAGTGATATTAATCAGATGGTAGTTGATATGTTTTTCCAGCATCCATCCCCTTGAGCCCTGTAGCCATGATTTTAGCCGATTAGAATAGTCCTTTTGTTGAATGGCTGTATCTACCTTTGTTTTGATTCCTGTTTCAAGATCTTCAAACGTAAACGAACCGTTGAAATCAAACGCAGCTTCGTGTTGGCCCATGAGATGAAATACAATTACCTCGTTTCTTGGTGTCTTCAATCGTGAAATGAATCGTTGAAGATCTTCTTGATCATCGTACAGGTCAGTAATGAAGATGATCATCTCTTTTCCATGATGATCAAACAATCTCTCCACACCGCCTTTTTGCTCCCAGGTACCTTCACTCTTGAGTTTTACAAGTTCATTTAAAAAGCGAATAAATTGCTGTGTTTCAAAGCGTGGTTGAACAACTTTGATATTCCGGTCATTCACTGCATATAGTCCAAAGGTGTCACTCTGTTTTCTGGCCAGGTAGGCGAGGGCTGCGGTCATTACCTTCGCATATTGAAGCTTACTCATACCGTTTTCTTCATACGACATCGAATGACTGGCATCGATCATGAACTTTACCGTAATGTTGGTTTCAATATCAGCCTGCTTAATATAATACCGTTCCGACTTTCCGAATATTTTCCAGTCAAGCTGACGCAAATCATCTCCCGGCTGGTAGCTCCGGTATTGACTGAACTCCTGTCCAGCGCCAACGGACTGACTTTTATTACTTCCACTCATAAATCCCTCGACCACGACGCGCGCGACCAATTCCAAACCACTCACGGTGTTAAGTGTTTCAGGTTTCAGGAGGTCTTTGATACGGGCGTCCATGGATTGTAGCAAGAGAACCGTTAATCGCTAACGGGTCGATTTAAAAGTTATAACGTTTTTCTTAATGTGATTGATTCAAGCAAGTGCTTTGTTACATCATTCGATATAACACCTTCAGCCTCGGCTTTGAAGTTCATCAGTATGCGGTGTCTTAATACGGGATAGGCAACGTGGTGGATATCCTCCTGGGTAACGGAGAAATTTCCATGCAGCAGGGCTCTTGCTTTTGCTGTAAGAATCATTGCCTGGCCTGCGCGTGGACCGGCTCCCCATCGTACCCACTCGTTCACAAATTTTGATTCACTTTGTTCAGCACGCGTTGCCCGAACGATGCGACTCACTAAATCGATCAGATCGCTATTGATATGAACATCCCGGACAAGCTTTTGAGCTTCCAGTATTTTAGAACCTTCCAATACTTTCTGAATGGGATTGCCTTTTTTACCTGTCGTATTTTCAAGAATAGTTCGTTCTTCGTCGGCCGTTGGATATCCAACCTTTATGTAAAGTAGAAACCGGTCAAGCTGTGCTTCGGGAAGTGGGAAGGTGCCGGATTGTTCAATTGGATTTTGGGTGGCAAGTATAAAGAACGGTCGCTCCAGGGGATAGGTTGTCCCTGCATAGGTTACTTCAAACTCCTGCATGGCTTCCAGTAGGGCGGATTGTGTTTTAGGCGATGTTCTGTTTATTTCGTCCGCGAGGATGATGTTGGCAAAGATGGGGCCCTTGTTGAACTTAAAGATTCTTTTGCCAGTCGTGTGGTCTTCTTCCAGTACTTCTGTGCCGATAATATCGGAAGGCATCAAATCGGGTGTGAACTGAATTCGCCTGAAGCGTAAATCAATTGCTTCCGATAGGGAGCGGATCATTAACGTCTTTGCAAGGCCCGGGACACCTTCAAGTAGGGCATGGCCACCGGCTAAGAAAGTTATAAGTAGTTGATCGATGATCTCTTCCTGCCCAACAATAACCTTGCTGATCTCTTTTTTAAGATCTTTCAGTTTGTCGATTAGTTCCCTCACTGATCCTTCTGTCGCTTTCAAATTCTCGTTCATAATAAAAATTAAATCATTTTTGTTGCGGTAACCGTTAACCGTTGACTTTGTCTCACGTCTAACTCGTCAGTGCGTACATCACTACGTTCACACTAAACCTCGTATTGTCAATCCTATAAAATCTCTTATTCCTGAAATCATAATCCCACTCACACCCGTAGTCTTTATTGCTGTATAAGACTCCAATCTTATTATTAATTTCAATGGCTTTTAAATAGTTGTGGACTATATCATCACCCCATCCGTTTAGCTCCTGGCCTGTAGTGGGTGGACCATCAAATTTGAAAAAAGAAGAATAAATAGTGTGTGAGTTTGGTATTTTTTTTAGAGCCGTTGCCCCAAAGATCTGTCCCATCTGGGCTTCAAACGATTTCGCGAAAAGCCCATCGATGTCATGATTGCAGTCATCCACAAAAATGAAGCCTCCGTTTTTCACATACTTCTCAAAATTCTCCCGCTCTTTTGTCGTGAACTCGACCAGTTTGTGACCACTCAGATAGCAGAACGGGCAACGGAAGATCTCATCGCTACTCAATGGAATAACGTTCTCCTTTGTCTCCACCTGAAGGGTCGTATACTCAATTAACGAGTTCAGAACATTCACCGGCATACGCTGATCCACATCCCAGTCTCCGGATTCGTATTGAAGGCGCGTAAAGAAGAACTTATTTGGTGCAGACATTCGGTGTGAAAGTTCTTACTAAAAAACCAATGAAACCTGAAAATTATACAAACGGCCTTTCAATCGATCGTGGAAGGGATGTTGACTTTTGTGTGTTGGGCTTTGGCTAGACGGAATAGCGGATGGTGTCATTTTTCACAAAGCAGATATCTTGTGAATAAGGGCGGGTAAGCCGGTTTAGACGAAGCAGGCAGCTTTGTTATGAAGCTGCCTGCTTCTGAATCAATATTCCTGATCTCTAAACTGCATCCGAAAGACTTGTAAACGTAAAGTCTCGAATTTTAAGTGGCGGCAACAAATAATTAACGTTTGACTCCACACTCACCGTGCGCTCAACTTTACCCATCTCCTCAAGATTGTTCAGCATGATCACGGGACTTTCATTGAAACGGAAATTTTTGATCGGATATTTGATCTCACCGTTTTCAATATAGAAAGTGCCATCGCGTGTCAGGCCTGTCAGCAAGAGTGACTGAGGATCAACCGATCGTATGTACCAAAGCCGTGTCACGAGAATACCTTTCTTGGTTCCCTTGATCAATTCCTGAATGGACTTTGTTCCACCCTCCATGATCACCGCATCCGGACCAGGTATGGCTTTCACTCCTTTTTTCTGTGCCCAATAACGAGAGTATGAGAAATTTTTGACAACGCCCTTTTCAATCCATGAAACCTTTTCTTGTGGACGTCCATCACCATTCCAGGTGCTTGTTGGAAGTTCGGGATTTGATGGATCCGAATAGATATTAACACGTTCATCCATCAACTTTTCACCAAGCCGTGTCTTACCTCCCGGTAAACTTAGGAAGCTTCGTCCTTCATCAGCCTGTCGCGCGTCCAATGCAAAGAAAATATTCTCGAGCAACACGGCAGCGGCAGCAGGTTCAAGGATCACTGTGTATTTGCCAGGCTCAATCGCTTTCGCAGAAGCTGACTTAATTGCTTTCTCTGTTGCAATCTGAGTGGCCTCTTTTGTATTAAGCTTGGTGACGTCGTTATATCCGCGCGTTGCATAGCCCGATCCTTTTCCGTCTTCTGTTCGGACAGTGATCGAAAAATTTGTGTACGTGGATTTATTATACGCAAACAAACCATGCGAATTCATCATCGCAGAAAAGTCGTTGCTGTCTTCAAGGAATCCCGCAGCAACAGCTTTGTTTTGTTTTGAAACTTCGAGGCTCTTCGCAACATTATCTGCCCGAAGCTTGGGTGTGATGGCGGCGGTAGCTTCGACGTAGGTGACGGGCTCCGCATATTGCTGTGGTCCGAGGAATGAAACAAACTCCGGATTTTCCGGTGCTAGCGTTGCAAGTTCTTCAGCACGACGAACGACTTTCTGGAGTGATTCATCATCAAACTCATTGATGGTCGCGACGCCTAATTTTTTTCCAAACGCAGACGAGACTACCAGGCTGATCTGGTTCGTGACGCCACTCGTGGAAACAGAATTTCGAGCGTAACGGACATTGCCACGTACGCCACCGGTGAGGTTAACCTCGCACTCATCGGCCTTTGAATAAGCCAGCACTTTCTTTAGTAAAGTCTGGGCTTCGTCTTTGGTAAGTATCGCCATGGTTATCCTATTTTTCTTGCTGTATTGATTACATTGACTCCATTGAAACGGGTGGTGGCACATCCATGGGATACCGCATTGCTTTGAGGTGGCTGGCCCTTGCCGTCGCCAAATGCTCCCCATAAGCGATAATCACTTTCATCAGCGATGGCTGCGCAAGAGTTCCAGAATTCCTGTGAGTTACTTTGATACGCGACATCCTTCAACATGCCGGCAATTTTTCCGTCCTTGATCTCGTAGAAAAGCTGACCTCCGAATTGGAAATTATAGCGTTGCTGGTCGATCGAAAAAGACCCATCACCAATGATATAAATTCCCTTTTCAACTCCTTTAATGATCTCATCAACACTTTTCTTTTCTTTACCAGGCTTCAGGGAAATATTTGGCATGCGCTGGAATTGTACGCTGCTCCAGTTGTCTGCATAACAGCAACCTTGTGATGCTGTCAATCCCAGAATATGTGCTTGATCACGAATAGTTTGATAATTAACAAGAATACCATCTTTAATGATATCCCAGGTGCCGCAATTCACACCCTCATCATCATAGCCGACAGCGCCCAATGATCCAACCTGCGCTTTATCGGCAACAATGTTTACAAGATTGTTTCCAAAATTGAATTTTTTAGATTCCCATTTATCCAACGT
>JBBRFP010000176.1:0-5048 GCA_038241465.1 Cytophagales bacterium
GGTATCGTTGTAACAAGTACCATAAACACGACAATTAATTCAATATGTTCTGATATTGTTGGAAATAGATTTCCCAAACCATATCCAAGAAAGAACATCACCGATACCCAAATTGAAGCGCCGATAATATTCAACAAACCAAATTTTTTAAAATCCATCTTTACCATTCCGGCAAGAATAGGGATGAACGTCCTAACTATTGGCAAAAATCTTCCGAGTATAAGCGCGCTGTTTCCATATCGTGCATAAAAAGTACGGGTCGCTTCGAGGTATCTTCTTTTGTACAACAGACTTTCATTTCGCTTCTCAAGATAGTTACCGGTATTCTTTCCAAACCAGAAACCAACCTGAGCTCCAGCCACTGCTGCAACAATCAGCAGCAACCATATTACCAGTACGGGAGGACTTAGATATTTTGAATCGGCCATCAGACCCGCTACAAAGAGCAACGAATCGCCAGGCAAGAAGAAGCCGAGGAAAAGTCCTGATTCAGCAAAAACAATTATTAGTAGCAACGTAACCCCACCAAAGTGAAGCAATGCCTCTGGATTAAAGTAATCCGAAAATGTCGTAAAGTGTTCCAAGCGCTTTCAGTATCATACATTACAAATCTAAAAGAAAGAGACTCATAACGATCAAATTAAATAAAAATATCTTGTCTATGTATGCCAAACACTCAAGAAAAAAGCCCGACGGCAACTAACCATCGGGCTATTTTCATTAAGTGAATTTAAACTATGAATTCACAGGAGCTCCTGCCCCCGTTTTCAATTCACGGTTATCAAGATCTATGACAAGCGGCGCAGCAATGAACACTGAAGAATATGTTCCAATGAATATCCCACCGAATAAAGCAAAAGAGAATCCTCTTAGAACTTCACCTCCAAATATCAAAAGTACGACTACCACAAGCAGGACCGTTCCTGAAGTGATGATGGTACGAGCTAAGGTATTATTAATCGCGCTATTAAAAATCTTAACGGTATCAGGACTGGTTGTCATTCCCATGTACTCACGAATACGATCGAAGATGATCACGGTATCATTGATCGAGAATCCTATAATAGTAAGAATCGCCGCTACAAATATCTGATCTACTTCAAACGACAGACCCAATGCTCCAGCCATCGCAAAGGCAGCAAACACAAACAACGAATCGTGGATCAGTGCAATGATGGCACCAGTACTAAACTGCCATTTCCTGAATCGGATCAGGATATATAAGAATATACCGATGATGGAGTAAAGGCCAGCCTGCAATGCAGAACCTTTGATATCATCTGCAATGGTAGGTCCAACCTTGGAAGAAGAAGAAATGGTGAAATGCTGGGAATCAACTTTGGCATCATTCAACACGTAATCAAGTTTTGTAAATTCTTTTACGCCTGAAATCAATGCCTCTTTAACCTTTTCATCAGCAGCATCAGAGTCATCATCAATAAGGTAAGAAGTAGTCACCTTCATGACATTATTACCACCGTAGTTTTTCACCTCGGTGCCCGCGTTTTCAAAACTTGCCGCCAGTGAATTTCGCATGTTTGTCGATTCAATTGGCTCTTGGAACGAAACAATAAATGAACGGCCTCCTTTAAAATCAACTCCTAAATTTAAGCCCTGAATGAAAATCAAAATAAAACCAACAAGAATAAATACTGAAGAAAATATATACGCTTTCTTTCTTCCGCCCATGAAATTGAAATTGGATTGACGCTCCATCATCCTGGAAATAGCAGTTTCAAAAGACATCTTTGCCTCATCGCCTTTGCGCACCAAAAACTCAATTACAACATGAGATATATAAACAGCGGAGAAAAATGAAGTTGCAATACCAATCATCAAAACAATTGCAAATCCTCTCAAAGGTCCTTGTCCAAAAATGAAAAGGAATAAGCCTGTAAGGAATGTTGTGACGTTGGAGTCAAAAATCGAGGAAAACGAACGCTCATAACCTTTAGCAATTGCCTCCCGTAATTTTCTTCCGGCTCGCATCTCTTCCTTAATACGCTCATAGATCAATACGTTAGCATCAACCGCCATGCCCATGGTTAGAACAATCCCGGCTATACCAGGCAAGGTTAACGCGGCATTAAACTGAGCAAGAATACCAAGGATAAAAAACACGTTGAATAACAATGCGAAATTGGCAACCAGGCCGCCTTTGGCATAGTAGGCAACCATGAACAAAACAATAAATCCAAGACCGATTGCCATCGAAACCATTCCTTGATTCCATGCTACTTTACCAAGTGTCGGCCCAATGATAGCCTCCTCGACAATTCGCGTTGGGGCAGGCAATGAGCCAGCCTTCAATACCAGTGCTAGATCTTTTGCTTCTTCAAGCTCAAAACTTCCGCTGATCTGAGAATTGCCATTTGGAATTTCGCC
Organism: Cytophagales bacterium; assembly: GCA_038241465.1. Taxonomy (GTDB): domain Bacteria; phylum Bacteroidota; class Bacteroidia; order Cytophagales; family Cyclobacteriaceae; genus ELB16-189. Next base: position 2,386 of record JBBRFP010000176.1, read on the forward strand.
ATTAACAGTGGGCGCCGTATAAACATAATTATCCAGTACAATAGCGATCCTTCCTTGCGGCGACTTTGCGGCTGCATCACGGGTAACTCGTGCCCAGGTCTTCGCTCCGGATGCATTCATCGTCATACTAACTGCAGGACGGGCAAATTGATCGTACTCAAGACGAGCCTCATTGATTACCTCGCCAGTCAGCAGCGGCTTGCCACTACGACCCACACTAACAAAATTCAAACGAAGGTCTTCAATTCCCTTTGTGAGGTCTGGCTCGACCTTTACGTCCCAGAACCACCGTACATTGCGCGGCATCAACGAACGAATATCTTCTCGTTTAAAGATATTATTGATTGTAGCAGTGTCCTTTAGATTATAGAGAAATGGAACTTCACGGCTCATAAGGGCCAACAGCGGAGATACATTTAACCTGGCGAGGGAATCCAACGAATTACCAGTCGTGTCTTTTGCAGCCTTGGCAAGCTGTGCCTCCAGTGCTGATTTCGCGGAAGTTGTATCTTTATCTGTCTTAAACTCTGCCTTCGCAACTATAGAAGAGTCTCCGGATACGAGTTGCTTGGAATTCTTTTCTTTCACCAACATTTGATCGATCCCCATCAGTGCCTTGTTTAACTGAGGGTCGTTATATTCAACTACATCCCAGAACTCAAGCCGAGCAACACCCTGCAATAATTTTCTCACGCGCTGTGGATTATCCGCGCCAGGAATTTCAATCTGAATACGACCGGTGCCCTGCAGGCGTTGAATATTTGGTGCAGACGTACCAAATTGGTCAATACGGGTTTTTAGAATTGTGAATGAACGCTCAATCGCAGATTCTACCTCAGCTTTCAGGAATTTCAATACCGCATTATCAGAATCGGAAAGACTGATGCGATCCTTATTTGCAGACGATACAAACAAAGACGCCAGGCTCTTGCCTGGGTTAGCTTTTGTGAATTCCGCGTAAAAAAGATCCACAAAATCTTCTTTGCTGTTCTTTTGCCTTTCGCGGGCAGCTCGCAAGGCTTTGATAAAATCAGGATCCTGACTATTTCCACTCAGACCACGAACAATCTCCCCAGGAGAGATTTCGAGAACAACATGCATTCCACCCTGCAAGTCAAGGCCAAGGCTTAATTCATTCTCCTTAACTTCTTTATATGAATATTGTATACCAAAAAAGTTATAAACCGGCTGATTCCACAATGAATCCAGATAGGTCTGCTTTTTTGCAAGATTCAGTGAGCCATCCTTATCGGTTGCAAAGCTTGTGGCATCGCGCTGAACCCGTTGTGACACAAATGTGAATGACAGGTAATACAGACACAACGCTGTTATTATAACACTCAGGATAACTATTATTCCCTTATTACGCATATAATTAAAGATTAAATTGATTACAAAATTGACAATGATTACTCACGAACTGAATAGTCCGTTTTAAAGCTTAGATGACCTGGAAAAATATATTAGGGTGCCTGCGGCGAAATGACGACCCGGAAAAGGGTCTTAAAGAAATCTACGAGAACGGTCTTGAGAATAACAGGCTGTACAGCTGCGCTGTTCTCATCAAAAATAATTTCACGTATCAATGAGGGGTTAGTATCCTCCACCTGAACAGCGGTACCCGAGATTACTGCTTCCGTAGAAGTGGCGATAACAACTTTCTTCTCAGCATCAGCAGGCTTAGCATCCTTCGTTGCTGCCTTGTCAGGCCTGATTTTGGAAAGGATCTGGGTTGTCTCTTTTTGAAAAGCCTGAGAAAAAAGAATAATGATGGCGGCGAGGATACCCGCAACCAGCATTAGTTTCTTAGAAAGAGCCTTTTTTGTCATAAGGAAGCAAATGTAGGAAAGTCGGGCACCCTTCCAAAACTTCCGTGAAAAGCGTTGACCACCATCTTATCCCCCTCCCCGATTGTTCTTCGATGGTTTTGGGTTATTCTTCATTGATTCATAACTGTTCCTACGATGAAAGTTCGAGCTAACTTCGATAGAAATCTGACTGAACTTCGATAGTAGTTCGATTATTTCTTTCTGTACTTCAATTCCTTAAAAACGACCTAAACCAATGTCTTCAAATACCCAACAAGCACTTGAAGAGCCTTATCGAAATGCTGGTTATTGGGAATCACAAGGTCACTGTTATACTTCAATGGCTCAATCAGTCGCTCGTACACAGGCATCACGTGGTGCTGATATCTGTAAAGCACATCATCAAGATCATAGCCTCTTTCACTCTGATCACGCCGGATTCGCCTTCCAAGTTTGACGTGATCTTTAGCTTCTACAAAGATTTTAAGGTCAATCTCCTCGGCGATCTCTTCAAAATATTGAACAAATAAACCTTCTACAATAATGATAGGTGCTGCTTTAAATGTCAGCATTTTCGGTTCAGCAGCCGGATTGTTAAACGTATACTCTTTCTTTACTACATCGCGACCAGCTTTCAACTGAATCAGGTCTGCGCAAAAAGTCTCCCGATCAATGGAGCCCGGAAGATCAAAGTTCTTGACACCGTTTTCATCAATGGGCTGCTCACTGCGAGCCTTATAATAATTATCCTGAGAGATAAGGCATAGTTCTGCCGTGGTGAACGAAGAAGCAAGACCCTGAAGCAAATAGGTTTTCCCTGATCCGCTACCACCCGTAATGCCGATTGTGAAAGGC
>JBBRFP010000177.1:0-5029 GCA_038241465.1 Cytophagales bacterium
CTTTAAAACCATTACCGGGTTGTCGATAGTTCTTTTAACACCCACAACAGCGGCGTAATGAAACACGTAATCAAATTGATTGGCCGTCATGATCGCCGCGATATCATTATACTGATTGCAGTCACATTTGATAAACTTGCAGCGCGAGTGATCAGGAACATTGGAGAGCTGGCCTGTCAAGAGGCTATCGACTATAACGACGGAATAATTTTCCTCTCGAAGAAACCTATCAGCCAGCGAACTACCAACGAAACCTGCACCGCCTGTAATGAGTACTTTGACCATATTTATTTATAATAATCAAATGTAATCCTTTGCTTTGCGCCTTGAAAAAAAAGAAGAAAAAAAAGTGGGACGGAAATTAAGGCATGGCTGGTTCAAGGGGTGCACGCGAAGAGCGCAAAGAAGCGGAAAGTAAGTGGTTCAAGGGGTTCACGCAAAGAGCGCAAAGAAGCGCAAAGACCGCAAATAGAGCGACGTAAGTGGTTCGAGGGGTGCACGCAAAGAACGCAAAGAAGCGGAAAGTAACTGGTTCAAGGGGTTCACGCAAAGAGCGCAAAGAAGCGCAAAGGCCGCAACGTAACTAGTTCGAGGGGTTCACGCAAAGGCCGCAAAGAAGCGCGAAGAGCGCAAAGAGAGCAACGTGATCATTAGAAAAAGAATTTCTTTTGTGGCCTTCGCGCTCCGCTGAGCCATTCGCGTGATCCCGTCAAAAGACTATAAAAAATCAGAAAAATATGTTGCATCATCAATCATCTCAATACTTACCGCTATGAGTGCTAGGATTCTGCTTACGCATCCAGGCACTCAGTATGCACACCGGCTGGCATGTCAGTTGCATCGGTTGGGATTGCTTGAACAATTCATTACAGGTATTGGATTCTCAGTTGAGAGTAGGATGCTAAGGGCTTTTCCAACTTCCTTAAGAAAAAAGATATCAAACAGAATACTTGACTGCGGCATCAGGGAAGATCAGATCCAACGTATCTTATTACCCGAGCTCATAGCACTCTATAAAATAAGACAGGGAAAAGACATTCTCAATATAATGCATGTCAGAAACGAACGCTTTCAAAAAAGCATATCGGATAAACAGGTAAAGAATTCTGAAGGATTAATCGGTTTTGATACTTCGTCATGGCTGCTTGCGAGGAAAGCGAAACAATTCGGCAAACCTTTTTTTCTTGATCAAAGCACGATCCATCCAAATGAGAAAATCAATGTTGTAAATTCCCTGAAGGCGCAATTCCCGGATTGGTTTGTTGAACTTCCGGAAAAACCTGACGAGCTAATGAAGCTGGAAGAGGAGGAGCATACTCTTTCAACAAAGATTGTCGTGGCAAGCACGTTCACGAAAAACAGTTTGATAAGCCAGGGAGTTCCCGCCGAAAAGATCGTTATTAATCCGTACGGCGTTTCTAAAAATTTCTTCAGAGAAAGGAATACGAGTAAAAGAAAGAAACTCAGGTTTCTATACCTCGGTCTGATGGGACCGGCAAAGGGTCTTCCGCTATTACTGCAACTATGGAATGAGTATGAGCTTCATCAAAAAGCTGAGCTGTGGCTGGTTGGACCAACACCAACACCATTTAATTTAGATTTGTTGAAAGGGCCGGGTATTACTTACAAAGGCAAGCTTCCTCATGATCAGCTTCCTCCATTATTGAATGATTGTGATTGTATGGTATTTCCGAGCTTCTTCGACGGCTTCGGTCAGGTAATTCTTGAGGCGATGGCTGCTGGTCTGCCGGTTATTACCACTACGGCTACCGCCGGACCCGATATTATTGAGAATGGAGTAGATGGTTTTTTAGTATCGCCAGGTGATAAAAAGGGATTGGCAGCGTGTATGTTAGAGGCATTGGCTGACCGAACCCGGTTAGAAGATATGAGCATACGGGCCCGTGAAAAAGCGCGAATGTTCAATTGGGATTCTTATGGGGACCGGTGGAAAAACATATTAGCGTATCTTTGAAAATTATTTTGATTACTAATCTTTTAATTATTAAGACGTGAACGTAAGGATCTACGAATTTATCGGACAGCGGATTCGTCCAATCGAATTGGCTAATTGGGTTAAGAAAATTTTCCTGATCAAACGGAAGACATTTCCGATTAATGACAATCAGTTCTTTTTAGATCCGGTTTCTAATTTTGGAATTCGCCTGTTAAGAGATGGACACTACGAGCAGGATCTTACTGAAAGCATCACGCGCACGTTAAAGCAAGGGGATACTTTCATTGATCTGGGCGGTAACGAAGGATATTTTTCTATTTTGGGTTCTAAACTTGTCGGGAGCCAGGGAGAGGTGATTTGTATAGAACCTCAGCAACGGCTCTGGGAAGTGATTACCAAGAATTTGCAATTGAACGGCTGTTTCAATGTCAGGTTGGTTCCGTTTGTAGTGAGTGACAAAAGGGATGAGGTGGAGTTGATCCTTACGCCATCGATCAATACGGGCTCATCCGGAATGGTGGGAAACAAAAGAAATTCCCTTTGGAAGAAGCAGGCGACTTCCTCGATTATCCTGGACGACCTTTTAAACGAAAAACAGATTAAGCTTATCAAAATTGACATTGAAGGTTTTGAGTTTATGGCATTGAAAGGTGCAGTAAAAATGCTGGACGCCCGAAAAGTGGACAATATCATTGTGGAATTCCACCCGTATCAATTGAGTCAGCTTGGCCAGAGTGAGGAAGAGATCAATAAATTCCTGAATGACCATGGTTATTTCCTGCTTGATGGTATTTACAAACCAAAAAAATGAGCGATTCTTCCTTTCGCAATTTCGTTGAATTATAATTATATATCTGGCTGATGAGGGTTCTCTTAATTTGTGGCGCAGGCATCGTGTCTGGCAAGGAGATCATGAGCTTGCATTTGTTGAACGAACTTAAAGAACGAGGTCATCAGTGCTTTTGCATTATGTCGTCGTGGGGAAGTCCGGATTTCCGAGAACGTCTGAAGGCGATGAATGTGGAATCTTTTGATTTACGAATAGGTTTTATTTCCAAGACATTGAACTGGTCTTCCATAAGAATGACCCTAATCCAGGGTCTTCACATGCCTGGTCTTCTCCTGAATTTTATCCGATTAAGGAACAGGATAAAGCCTGACGTTATTATCCATACGAACTTCCATCATATCTTTTTGTTGTACCCTGTCATCCCGAAGAAAAAAAATATTTATTGGTCGCATGAGATTATTGTAAACTCACCCTTCTACAAAAAGCTTTTTGGATTTTTTGACAACCGTGTTGACTATTTTGTCGCGGTGTCAGAGGCTGTTGCGAATTCGTTGAGAGATATTCTTGGGAAGCAAAAAATAAGAACCATTAAAAACGGAATAAATTCACCTAAAGCTTTTTCGACTACACGAAATCGTCAGGAGCCGTTCGTGCTGGGAATAATTGGCCAGGTTGCGGCTACAAAAGGTCATGATGTGCTTTTTAAGGCTTTGGGAGATCTTGATCCTGCCAGGTTTCGATTGAAGATCGTGGGAACTGGCGACATTGATTACATCCTTGCCCTAAAGGCTATGGCCGATAAGTTAGGATTTGGAAATTCATGTCTATGGTCTGGCTATGTAAAAGATACCAATGAAATCTATTCGGATATTGATATCGCAATCGTTCCAAGTATAATTCCGGATTCTTACCCGACTATCGTAATGGAAGCGGGCCTTCGTGGTATACCCGTGGCAGCGTCCTCGATTGGTGGGCTTGCGGAGATGATTCATGATGGTGTCAATGGATTTTTGGCTGAGCCGGGTAATTCAGAAGCACTTCGCTATGCCATTGATAGCATTATGAATGTTCCGGATTTTGATAAGCTCAAGAAACAGACTCTGGAATTTGCGTCAAAGACTTTTCAGCTTGAGCGGTTCGGTGCTGAGTTTGAAAAATTGTTGATTGAAACTAATGATCAGGCTAAATAATTTTTTTTTGCGTGTATTTAAAATAGCAGGGTGTGACTGAAGCGGGAACAAAAATACAAAGATCGAACAATTGGATCAACGGCCTGGATAGCATCAGGTTTGTTCTTGCGTTGATTGTCTTCCTGTCTCACTTGCAAAACTATCCGGCCATCTATCTGAAAAGTTTCGATTCCACTTTCTTCAAATGGATTGGAATTGCCGTGAATCATCTTTTTCTGGGCCCAGGTGCCGTCATCGCGTTTTTTATCATCTCTGGATTTGTCATTCACTACCCGTTGAAACAGAAACCCCTGGATGTTAAGACATTTTTGATTCGCCGCTGGCTTCGGATTAGTCTGCCCCTGATAGTGGTTGTATTGATTAGTGTCTACTTCGACATGTTCGGCTACATTCCGATATGGAGCCTCTATTGCGAACTTATCTACTATACAATTTATCCTTTTTTGAGAAGAAGTGGAATTAGCTGGAAGATTCAATTTTTGATTTCGTTTGTAATAGCATTAGTGGTGATCGTCACCAGTGCAGGGGGTGAGATCAGTTCAATGTTAGCACTGGAGAATATTAACTATTCGGGTTCGTATGCAGCCACGGGGGACCTGTTGACATGGATCGTTGGGCTGCCATGCTGGCTATTAGGTGTTATTATTGCAGAAAATATTGATTCGAAGAATGAAATTGTATCCATGGTGAAGATCAATATCATTCGAGGTGTTGTTTTGTTTGTTGCGATGATCATTGTCGGGCTAAAGGCACATTTATTTATCAGTTATATCATCACGTTGAATTTTTATGCCTTGCTACTGGCCTATTGGCTTGAAAAGGAAATCATTTTTTTCAGGAATAGAGCAGCGATTCCGTTGCTGGAATACGGTGGAAAATTTTCTTACTCATTATATCTTCTTCATGCGTTGTCGATTACGTTTCTTGCGATGATCCTTGATCTTAACATTGCGACTTATTTTCTCTATATTTTTCTGTCTTTATTAATCGCATTTCTCTTTTACAAGCTGGTGGAAGAGCCTTCGCATCGACTCTCTAAATACATGGCTGAACTCGCGAAGACGTCGAAAGGCCACAGTCAGAAAATATAAT
>JBBRFP010000178.1:0-5015 GCA_038241465.1 Cytophagales bacterium
GATACTTGAGAACAACATTATTCAAACGACTGGTTCGGCAGGCGAGAGTATCGCTGCCGGAGTTGCGTTTACGTTACCGGGCTTCATGTTTTTGTCCGTTGGCCCCGAGGGTACCAGCGTCGGCGATAACTATTTCAATTATATAACGATCCTTATTCTTGCAGCACTTGGCGGTATGCTGGGTACGATCATGATGATTCCTTTGCGAAGATCGTTGATCGTTAAAGAACATGGTAACCTTCCATTCCCGGAAGGAACTGCCTGTGCCTCAGTGCTGGTGGCAGGAGAGAAGGGTGGAGTTTTTGCGCAAACGGCCTTTATCGGGATGGGTGTTGCGTTTGCTTATGCCATCTTACAAAAAGTATTCCTTGTTATTGCCGAAGTGCCAACATTTGTCACGCGACAAGCCAACAAGTTCTGGCCCTCGGCTACTATCAACGGAGAGATCACACCGGAATATCTAGGTGTAGGATATATCATTGGACCCAAAATATCAGGAGTGCTGGTTGCAGGTTCTGTCCTCGTCTGGTGGGCGTTAATACCGTTACTCTCTACCCTCGTCGATCCATCGCTTATTGCCATTCAGCTTAACAAAATAGGCTATCTCGCCGACTTATCAGTTGCGGGAGGCAGGGGTGGATGGGATCCGGTAACCAAGTCATTTGCAAACCCTGCAGTGGCCATCTACTTCGCTTACATCCGTCAGATCGGTGCGGGTGCCGTTGCGGCAGGCGGATTTATTACGTTGATGAAAACCCTGCCAACAATTGTAGGATCTTTCAGAGACAGCATGTCGTCCTTAAAAGATAAAGGAGAGGCGGGAATACTTCGCACAGAGAGAGACCTTTCATTCAAAGTGGTAATCTTTGGAAGCATCATACTAGTACTGATCATCGTACTGCTGCCATCTTCTTTGATTCCCGGTGAAAGCCTTCTTCAGAAGCTCTTCATCGGAGTGTTGATAGTCATTTTTGGATTCTTTTTCGTCACGGTGGCAAGTCGTATCGTTGGCTTGGTGGGTACGAGTAACAGTCCGATATCCGGAATGACCATCGCTACCTTAATGGGAACATGCCTGATATTTACCTCAGTAGGATGGACGGGCCAGCTATTCGAGCCACTCGCCTTGGTAGTGGGTGGAGTGATTTGTATTGCTGCCGCCAATGCCGGAGGAACCTCTCAGGATCTCAAGACAGGATTTATAATTGGCGCGACGCCGAAGTATCAACAGCTAGCCTTGTTTATAGGTGCGATCGTGTCGGCATTCGCGATTGGATTGATTGTGAAAGTGCTTGACACCCCTACACAGGAAATGCTTGATCAGGGTATTAAACACGCTATTGGTTCTGAGAAATTTCCAGCTCCGCAGGCAACGCTTATGGCAACATTGACCAAAGGCATTTTATCTTTCAATCTTGACTGGCAATACATCATCGTTGGTATTTTTATCGCGATTACGCTTGAACTTTGCAATATCAAAGCGCTGGCCTTTGCCATTGGTCTCTACCTTCCGTTGTCTACAACGTTACCAATTTTTATTGGTGGTGCAGTAAAAGGTTTTATCGATTGGAGAAAAGGAGCTAAGAAAGAAGGTGAGGATTCAGAATTAAGTCGAGGCAATCTATTCGCAACCGGTTTGGTGGCTGGCGGTGCCGTCACGGGGGTGCTCGTTGCGGTATTGAATGTATTTTTCTCCACTGGATTGAGTAAAGTCAGTGCTGAGCATGGACTTACCTCTGCGTTAGGGCAAGGTGGCTATCAGATTCTTGCCGTTGGATTTTTTGTAGCGATGATGGCATTGTTGTATCGAGCGGCGAGGAAAGATTAATCGGTTGACAACAAACGCGATTGCTTTGTAATGACTTTAACACTTCATGTGCGAAGTTTGCGTACTAGCAACCAAGAGGTGCCGAATCAATATCAAGATAACAGTAGCCGCGATTTTCGTGGTCAAGTCCATCGATGGATAAAGTAGGTACTTATAAGTTTTCACAAAAAGGAGATTTGATCTATTTGGAATTGGAGTTCAATTATCACAGGGAAACCTCACATGTGTTTACTATTTTGGAGATCCGGGAGAATGTTATCATAAGCTTTCGCCTGAAGGATAAAATTGGGAGAGAGCAGACATTTTTACTGTCGTGAATAATTCACCGTGCCGAGCGTCGCCGCTGCTTAGGATAATTTCTCACCGTTGTTGGTGTTTCATCAATACCATTATCGTCGTTAAGAATTTACAAACCGTGTCATCAAGGAATCACTGGAAATTCGACGAAGGAAGCTTGTTCCTTTGCTTAATTGACGCCGACACCTACTGAATAGCATTATCCGGATGGCAATCAAAAAATCAATAAATCAAAAAATCAATAAATGTCTACGCTATCGCATGCTTATTCTTCTCCAGATGATCCCACACCAAACTACTCGCACCCAAAATAGGGGCCGCCTGGTTCTGCATCGCTGAAGGGAGGATCTTCACCTTGCCTCTGAACAATGGCATAAGGTTCTGTTCCATGTGGTGAATTGTTGGCTTGAAGATCAGATCTCCAGCTTGCGCCAACCCACCAAATAAGAAGATCGCCTGTGGATCTGTATGTACAACAGTATCCGCCAATTTCATTCCGAGGATTCTACCGGTGTATTCAAATGCTTCTTTCGCAACGGTGTCGCCGCGGTTAGCGGCTTCGGAAATCATCTTTGTATTGAGGTCTTCAAAACTTATTCCACGCAGCTCGCTTGGCTCCAAATGATCCGCCAGAAGTTTATAAACTGTTCTTTTAATTCCAGTAGCAGACACGTAGGTTTCGAGACAACCGCGCTTACCACAATTACAAAAGCGCCCTGCCGGGTTTACAGAAGTGTGTCCGATCTCGCCGGCAATTCCATTATGTCCATTCAGTAAAAGCCCGCCACACACAAACCCGCTTCCAAGACCTGTGCCCAGCGTGATCATCACGAAGTCTTTCATTCCCTTGGCATTACCATAAATCATTTCACCAACCGCTGCCGCATTCGCATCGTTGGTAAGAATGGTGGGGATACCAAATTCTTCAGAGAACATTTTAGCCAATGGCAATACGCCCTTCCACCGAAGGTTCGTAGCTCGCTCAATGGTTCCTTTGTAATAATTTCCGTTAGCAGCACCAATACCAATTCCGACGATCTGTGTGTCGGCAGGTAGAAACTGTTTGCTTTCTCGCAAAGCATCGGCCATCGCATCGAAGAAGTCGTTAAACTCCTCGTAATTTGTCGTTGGAATATTCACCTGATGGTAAACTTTTCCTTCGCGGTCAACTACACCGAACTTCGTGTTCGTACCACCGATGTCAATGCCTACTGTAAGTTCCTTCATCTTTCGTTTAAATGGATAAAATCTTTGCTAACCTCAACAACTCCTCATCAATCTCATGATGTTGCCCATTCATGATACTGGCAAACGGGTTAAATATTATCTTATTATTTGAAATTCCAACCATTGAATCACGCTCACCTTTCAGTAATCCTTCCACGGCTGACACGCCCATTCTGCTTGCCAGTACCCGGTCAAAGTAAGTAGGGGCACCGCCCCGCTGAAGATGTCCTAAGATCGTCACCTTGATATCGAAATAGCTGGAACGTTCAGCAACCATCCGCGCAAGTTCATTGGCACCACCAATTTTTGATCCTTCCGCTACGACAATAAGACTTGAGCTCTTGGTGGTCTTACCACTCTGTTCCAATAGAGTATATAATTGCTCGAACGTTACGTTCTCTTCCGGAATAATGATAGAAACGGCTCCACCGGCAATACCGCTGTTCAACGCTATGTATCCGGAATGACGGCCCATTACTTCAATAAAGAAAAGGCGGTTATGCGAAAGGGCAGTGTCGCGTAGTCTGTCAATGGCTTCTACTGCCGTGTTGGTAGCCGTATCAAATCCGATCGTGTAATCAGTCCCAGCAATGTCGTTGTCAATTGTCCCGGGTATGCACACGTACGGAATACCGAACTCTTCGTAAAACACGTGCAAGCCTGTGAACGTGCCATCGCCGCCAATCCCAACCAAACCATCGATGCCTTGCTTTTTTAATGTCTCGAATGCTTTCTGCCGTCCTTCCTTCGTGCGAAAACTATCACTGCGCGCGGACTTAAGAATCGTTCCACCGCGCTGGAGTATGTTGCCAACGGATCGGGCCCCGAGCTTTACGATCTCACCCTGGATCATTCCTTCGTATCCGTGGACAATGCCGAATACTTCTTTTTGATAAAAAATACTTGCCCTCACCACTGCGCGAATGGCAGCGTTCATTCCGGGTGCATCTCCACCTGATGTAAATACCCCAATCCTGGAAATTTTCGTGTCTGTCAAAGCCTAAAGAGTGCTAAAATTAGCGCAGAAAACAGGTTTATCAATGCCTATCTTTTCAACCGTTTGAAATAGCTAATTAGGCCGTTTGTTGACGAATCGTGACTTTTGATCTCAGTTTCTGAGGCTAATTCCGGCAGAATCTTCTTCGCAAGAATCTTACCCAATTCCACCCCCCATTGATCGAAGCTGAAGATGTTCCAGATCACTCCCTGGACAAAAATCTTATGCTCGTACATGGCGATGAGAGTGCCCAGCGTGCGGGGCGTAAGCTGCTTGAAAAGGAAAGAATTGCTTGGCTTGTTTCCTGCGAAAATACGGAAGGGAACATGGGTCTCAATCTGCTCCTGAGACATACCCTTGCTCTTCAATTCCGCAATGACTTCCGCTTCCGTCTTGCCCATCATCAACGCCTCTGTTTGAGCGAAGAAATTCGATAATAATATTGCGTGATGATCGCCCATCGGATTATGGCTGATGGCAGGGGCGATGAAGTCGCAAGGAATAACTTTTGTTCCCTGATGTATCAACTGATAAAATGCATGCTGTCCATTGGTTCCCGGCTCACCCCAGATCACCGGCCCGGTTTGATATAAAACAGGATTGCCCTCGCGGTCAACGGACTTTCCATTGCTTTCCATATTTCCCTGTTGGAAGTAAGCTGCAAAA
>JBBRFP010000179.1:0-5013 GCA_038241465.1 Cytophagales bacterium
GCATTGTTATTTGTGTGAGTGCGACATATGGTGGTCTTTTTCTTGGAGAGATGTAAATAAGTGGGTACTCGGAAAGACCATCAAAGGGGATTTTGTTTTTTCAGTTTGAACCATTTGTGATAACATTCTCATCCCAGAAAATTCCTGATCCTGGATACATAAAAAAAGCGGAGTAGGACCCCTCCTACTCCGCTACCCAATTAGTAACTAAACACTTCTGTATTTAATTACTTGCTGACCGTGTCCGTGCTCCTTTGCTGAAGCTTCAGCTCAATCGTAAGCGGTCAGACGATCTTTACTACTTAATTCGCACCATCACCTGTGGCAAACGTCACAGTATAGGTTGCTACTTTATTACCTAATTGAGTACCCGCTTCACAATCAGTGCGGTAGTGAATAGCGCTGTACAATCTTGACATCGAAGCCTCCTGTGACCATTTATTAAAATCCTGCGCACCAGCCGGAAATAAATAAGAAAGCGTGGTTGCTGCCGCTCCTGAAAAAGTAGCATGGCCAGAGACATAAGAAGGAAAATTCGGTAAACCGGTTGTAACCTTCAACGATGGATTTAGCTGTGAAGGTCGCGCGTTAAAATAAAAATATTTTGTATCCCAGCATGCAACAGCCGCATCGTGTTCGGCCATGTTAAGCAAGGCAAAAGCACGCGCTGCACGCACCTCACTGAAACGCGCATCGCGGATATATTCAGCTGCAATATCATTCCAGTGACCCGGAGGTGTGTACGTTGCAACGCCATCCGCCCACTTGTGGACGATGGCAATGCGATCACGATCAAGATTGTCTGAATAATATTTACACTCAGCAAGATCCTTCGCCATTTCAGAAGAACCTGCAAGAGGCGGAGTAGCTGGTCGTGATGCCTCAACGTCCGCGTAGGTCATGCTCCATGTTTTCACCCCCGCTGTACCCGCTGCACTGCGGCCAAAGAATGGAAGCATGGGAGGACGTGATGGTAAATCCTGGCTTAACCATCCAATATCTCCACGGCTGGTGGCTCTTTCTTTTAAAGCATCCCATTGTGGTTTTGATCCAACGGCCGCTGCCATACCATCACCCGCGGCGCGCGCAAGGAACACCGTCGCAACTGCCTTACCAAGGGCCAAACCAGCGGCGATATCACTGGCTGTTGCCTTCCCTGACCATAGTGCAGCATTGCGTTGCTCAGCTGCTTTCAGTGTGATTTCCTGAACAGCCGCTGGGAATAAATTTTTTAATATGTCCGCTGCTGTACCTGACATCACCGCTTCTTCTGAGGGATATCCGGGAAGATCGCTTGTAGGCATTAATGCTTTGATGCCACTATCTACCTGATAAGGAGCTTTGCGATTGTATAGATACTTGTAATACCATGCTGCTTTCAGTGCATCATACTGCGCGACGGTGACATAACTATAAGCGCGTGCTGCATAGGGAGGATTCGAAAAAGGAAAGTTCGGATCACCAAAAGGATTTTCTGCATTCGGTGCAGGGTACGATCCATCCGCAAGTGGTGCTGGTGGAAGATTGAAGCGGGCAACGAGCTCACGGAAGATCTGGTTCCATCGAAGAACACCGCCACCGCTCCAATATTCAATCGCAGCGCGTTGAGTTGCATTTAGCTTGCTTTGAAGATCTTTAATCGATGCCAGCTCTGCTAGATATGCATCCGATGTAACAGCCGTAGGCGCCGCTACCGCTATCTGGTTGATTGGATTCAGGTATACAGGCTTCCAGGTTCCAGCGTTTGCATCAATATTTGATGGAGACTGAGGCGTAAGCTTTTCGTTATCACCAATGTCCTTACATCCGATTGGAAGAAACACCGATGCAAAAAATACAACTATGATTGGGTAGAATAATCGTTTCATGGCTGAGGAGTAATAGTTTCGTGCTTTGAAAAATGGAAGGTGTATAAAATTCCAGCCAGGTATGTAGACGATTGTCCTACATTACGGCCGCCGATAGTGTACGAGTAAGAAGCTCGAACGGCAAGGCCTTTTGGCACCGGCAGGTAGTACATTACCAGCGCTCCCACTTTCTGAAAATTCATGCGATTAGAAACAAATGGCATGTCCTGTCTGCGGATATCGCTTCCACCTAACGTGTTTTGTTGTGAGTAGAAACCTTCTGCCTGAATTCCATTCTTATAATAACCAATCATAGTAATGAGATCCCAGACATTCGGCATTTCTACTATATCTGTATTGTAGAGGTGATCATTCGTGTAATACGATTGACGATCAAGCTTTACGGTACTTCTAAGGGTATAGCCTGAAGAAGAATTGATGTACCATCCACTTTCTAAATGATAGTTACCTGTTAAACGTGCCGTAAAATTGGTGCTACCCATTCCTATCGCTGAAGGCAATGCATCGATGACGTAGTCGCGAACAGGAGTAGAAAACGTCCCCACACCAAAAAAGCGCAATCCACTTTTAGCAAAATCCTTTGCAAAGACTCTGTACTTGGCTGATACTGAAATGTCTTGCAACCCTTCATAACCATTGAGAACACCCTGGCTGAGGTTAGTCTTCACATAAGGGAGCATAGCAATGATGTTCAGTTTTTCAGACACTCCATAATTACCCATCCAGCTAATACTTTGTGTGGTGACTGTTCCGATATTGGCGTTATCTCTTTTTAAGCCGCCCTCCCAGTAATCCTTCCATGAATCATTCATGTAAAGAAATCCTGTACAAAAGGCACCCTTTGGCATCAATAAACCATCAGTAAGTGATTGTGCTTGCGCACCGATCACCAGGAGGGAAAAAATAATAAAGTAAAATCGTTTCATATGACTAGATAATAATTGGATCAGGGGGTATTGATTCAGTCCGGTTTTATTGAAAAAATAAAATAATACCAGAAGCCAGCGTATGGCTGTTAAAACATCATCGTGTACTTAAATAACTTTCCTTGGAGAAAAGAAATTAAGAAATGGATGTCTTAATTAAGCGATCCGTTCAGGAGGATGAACGATCGCAGCGAAAAATGATGGAGTTAACGATTGAGGCGCAATGGAAAAAGCTACCTCAGATGACCAGCCAACCACAGAAGGTTTAACTGACACTACATTTGAAATATATTCTTTTATAAATCCTGTAAATGACTTCACACTTTGTTTGGCATCAACTGGTTTATCAGAAAAACTCTGAGCGAGATCTTCCTGTTGTCGATTGATAAGATCCGCTTTGCTGTCCTTAACGCATGCGATAAAAACGGCATCGAGAGTTATCTTTTGTTTTACCATTCTGAACATCTGACCATGGTATTCAAACTGTCCGTCAGTTTTCTCCCACTCTTTCACCTGAGTAGCATAAGGAATATTCAACGGGATTTCAATGATGATTTCCTGACCGTTTGAATCCGTTTCATCAAATGACCACGATAGGTTGTTATGGTATTTCCAGCCTTCAAAAACGAGGTAATATCCAGCTATGTTTAGCGTGATAATGAAGAGGAACAATAAGGCAATCGCTTTTCTCATCGTCGCAAGGATAGGGAAAAATTCAGATAATCATGTAATTCCTATGACAAAATATTGCCTTTTAAGGTCAAAAAATAGTTATAGAGGCAGATAAACAAGCTTTTTAGTTGCAAAGAATTCTTCCGAAAAAATGGTTTGAAGGTCGTAAAGACTGTACGGTCGTTTCAATTTTTCCATCTCCTCGTCAAGATCCCCACCCTTTAAATAAAGGATACCATTATCCAGTGAATGCTCCGAATCCTCCTTGACTTTATTGTGCACCCAACCATAAAATTCCTGCATCTGAGTCACTGCCCGACTTACGATGAAGTCATACTTTCCTTTTAGTTGTTCAGCCCTATTCTGCTCCGCTGTAATATTAGACAGACCAAGGCCATGGCTTACTTCTTTCACAACGGTGATTTTTTTTCCAATAGAATCTACAAGATGGAACTTCGTTTCTGGAAAAAGTATTGCGAGCGGCAATCCTGGAAAACCTCCACCTGTGCCTACATCAAGAATCTCAGCATCCGGCAAGAAGGAGATTACTTTTGCAATTCCCAATGAATGAAGAACATGATTGATATATAAGTTATCAATATCCTTTCTTGAAATAACATTGATCTTGTCATTCCACTCTTTATAAAGTGCACCCAGATCAGCGAACTGCTTTTGTTGCTTTTCGGTCAGTTCAGGAAAGTATCTGGTAATGATGCTAGCGTCTTGCAATCGTTTGGTGAATTTTAATTCAAATTTAATTCAATATTACGACTCATTCACACTTTGCCACGCCCTCGTTCTGCACATTTTTTGTATCCCACTGTATTTTGTCTTTCATAAAATGACTCTCTTGTCGTCAAAAACGTGCTGCTACCGGTACCGCTCAAATTTTTCCACCGTAATTGCCAGCAGGACGTCCATCAGCTTTGTAATTCTTACTATGACCCTCTAGCATTAAATACTCCTAAACACTGCGACGATCGACCGCTTACAATTAACTTATGTTACAACTAAGTACCTTTCCTATCTTTGACAAAAGATGCTACTAACCATCACCCTCCTGCAGCTTGCCAATATTACACTAGTGGGTGTCTTACTCTTTATTGGTTTTAGATTCATCGAAATGAACTGGTCGTATAAGATCAGCAAGCCGAAGTTTTGGGAGGAGGCTGTTAAAGGAAAAAAAATTAGTAAAAGACTTCGTGGTATCGAACGTTACTACCGGGACAAGGTGCGCTTCTATAATTTTTGGTTCCAAATTAACAGATTACAAAAAGAATCCATCCCGGGTGCCTTTGCGGAAGTGGGCGTGTACAAAGGAGAAACGGCCAGGATTATCCATGCGATGGACGATTCAAGAGTATTTCACTTATTTGATACGTTTGAAGGATTCGATAAAAGTGACCTTGCTGTAGAATCTGCTGCTGATCCTGATCATTCAATCGATTTTTCCGACACCACAGTTGAATCCGTGGCCAGCTTCATTGATGGCAACACCAATATCGTTATCCATTCCGGATACTTTCCCGGAACCGCTTCAACTATTC
>JBBRFP010000180.1:0-5004 GCA_038241465.1 Cytophagales bacterium
GATTAAATCCTTTGCTTCTAAACGCGAGCCAGCAGGTCAAGGAAAGAAATGGAACGATCCCCAACACGTAATAATTTGTGCTCCTCTGCATAAACGAAGACAAAAACATCAAGAAGTCATTAAAAAATGATCCAAAAAAAAATTGGTAATCACCACTTTTAAAATAACGTTCGCCTTGAAGATCATGCCCGATCGTTAATGAGATCACCAATAGATAAAGTGCAGTCCACAGGATGAGGTATTTCAGAGGACCATAATATTGATTTGTAGAGCCACCGATATAGTTCCTGATCATCTTCCCTGGTCTCAGCCATAATTCTCTGAACGTATGACCCAACCCGCTTTCGAGGCCGAGAATATCCTCCAATAATCTTTGTCCTATGTATCTTCCTGTAAACCGGGGCAAAACTTTCTGACCGCATTTGTTACAGAACTGCTCGTTAAACATGTTCCCACATGCCGCGCACTTCCTTTTGCGAACGTCACTATTTTCCATCATACACTTTCCTGGCTGAGAAAAAACGGTTGCTGAATTCAGGGTTAGCGCTTGAATTATCTAAGGTACGCAAAAGAGTTGCTGTGTGAGAAATTGGCCCTTTCTCATAGCATGAAAATTAAGGCTGATCAGGATCAATCTTTCTCTTTCTTGTCCTCCTTCTTTTCTTCTTTCTTTAAGACCTTTCCATCGGCCGCTATCTGAACACTGTACGTTACTTCTCCTTTTTCAAGCTCAACTTCATAGAACATTTCTTTGCCTGGCATTTCAACCTTCTCAGCCTCCTCAAGCTCATAGCCGGCAAACTCCTTCTTAATAGTCGCACTAACTGAAGAAGGAAGCTCTGCCTTCTTGATCTCAGTTTCTGTTACCACCCTCTCTCCTGCATTATTAAAATTAGCGGAGACTTCTGATTTTCCATTCTTGAATTCCGCTTCAAACTCTGTTTCACTCTCCTTTGACCACTTAACACCAGAGGCCTTTGGAAAGATCTTACTGAACGTACTCTTAACAGCGGTGGGTACTTCGCTTTCTTTCAATTTTTGAGCAAAGGATGTAATGATTGAAAAACAGACGAAGCAGGAAATGATTAGCGTTTTCATTGGTTATTGATTTTAATGTTAAATAATTCGCCACAAATTATCTTAGAAATCTGAAGACAATTGGAATTTCAATCACTTCTCGAAAAGAATTAATATTTAGTTCTATTTGATAGCTTGTTTAGCGATTAAATCCGTATTTAAATCATTGGTATAAAATACCTCCGGCAAATGAAGATCCTGATCATAGAAGATGAGCCCGAGCTGGTCAAAAGTATGGTGCTTTTTTTACGCCAGGAAGGGTATGTCTGTGAGGTAGCCACGAAAGTTGAAGAGGCCATTGACAAAATTGTACAGTTCGAATATGATTGCATTCTCCTTGATATTTCCCTCCCAGACGGCAATGGACTGGAGGTGCTGGAAAAATTAAAGAAACAAAATAAAAATGATGGAGTGATCATTATTACCGCGAAAAATTCCCCGGATGAACGTGTGAAAGGGCTTAATCTTGGAGCCGATGACTACCTGGCAAAGCCATTTTATCTTCCCGAGCTCAGCGCCAGAGTCTCCGCAGTCATTCGAAGAAAACACTTTGATGGCCATAATAAGATCACATTTCACGAGATCTCTATCGATCTACAAGGCAAGTCGGTTAAAGTAAACGAGGAACCGGTAGAGCTTACCAGAAAAGAATATGAGTTACTCCTCTTCCTGATCTCGAATAAAAACCGAGTGGCTTCCAAGAATGCCATTGCCGAACATCTGTCGGGAGACGATGCAGAATTGCTTGATAAGTTTGATTTTATATACGCACACATCAAAAACCTTAAGCGAAAATTACAAGAGGCCGGAGGCAAGGATTATATAACAACAGTTTATGGGCTCGGCTATAAAATGACAACATGAGACTTCTGCAAAAAAGCCTGCGATCCTTAATACTATATGCATTGATCCTCGTGGTGATCAGTGTTCCGGTTTCGTTATTTTCAATAAGGGCGATTCTCAATGAAGAAATTGACGAGTCATTATCCGAACAATCTGATCAGTTCTTAAATCATATTAAGAGATTTACCTACCTGGATGATCTGGAAACAGATCTCAGTGTACTGGACCAGCTCTCTGGCAATATTCACATCAAACCTTCCGAAAAACTTTTCACAAGCAAACGCTACGAAACAATTTCTTTATATGATAGTCTTGAGCACGAGTCAAGACCATATCGTCAGTTGTCCACTGGTGTCAATATAAAAGGCAAGGAATATTTGCTTACGGTTCAGATGTCGGTAGTCGATAATGATAAGCTTGTCTTTGTAATCGCGCTTGTTCAAACTTTCTTGATTGTTCTGCTGGTAGGAGGACTTCTTCTTTTGAATCGATCTCTCTCAAGAAAATTATGGGAGCCTTTTTATTCTACTCTTTCACAGCTAAAAGCCTTTGAGTTGGATAAATCAAAATCCATAGAGCCTGCAGCTACCGGCGTCGTCGAGTTTGATGATTTGAACAAGACCGTAAATCATCTCACGGATCGCAGTCGCAAAGTATATCTTCAGCAAAAAGAATTCATCGAAAATGCATCGCATGAGTTGCAGACTCCATTGGCCATCTTTCAGTTAAAACTGGATACATTAATGCAGCATTCAGGATTGGAAGAGAAAGACGCAAATACGATCATGGAACTGGAGGAATCAGTAAAACGAATGGTTCGTTTGAACAAAAATCTTTTATTGCTAAGTAAAATCGATAACGAACAGTTTTCCGGAATGGAAGAGATTGATATTTCCGTGCTGATTACGAGCTTGCTATCAAATTTACAATCCTTTACAGAAGGCGATCAGATCACCATCGACGTAAAAGTTGATCCTCTCGTGATGAAAGCAAACAGAACTCTTACCGAGGTTCTGCTTACCAATTTATTCCACAATGCCATTCGTCACACAAAAACCAATGGAAGTATTTATGTTAAACTTCACGATAGATTACTAAGTGTCAGCAACACGGGCGATCCTCTGAAAATGAGTCCTGAACGTTTGTTTGAACGATTTACAAAAGAGTCTACTGGTAGCGCCAGCACAGGTCTTGGCTTGGCTATCGTCAAGAAAATATGCGACACGTGCTCCTATGGGCTATCGTACGAGTATAAAAACGGCCTTCATGTATTCCTGATTAAATTTTAGGATCCATTGTGTGTTGGGCTTTTACAACCGAGCCCATCTCCGACGAAGCCAAAATGCGTTGCCTGTTTCTTTCACCTTAGAATCTAAGCGGCGAAAAATTTGCGAAGTAGCGTATCAAAATTCAAATTTTGTACAGAATCTCCGTCGATTTTTGAACTTTGTATAATGGTGATGAGAAAAATAAGTTTTGTTTTGGTGCTATTAGTAATCACCAGCCTTGCGAACGGTCAGGTTGGCAAGGTGACGCTCTCGGGTTTAATAAAAGAAAAGAACTCAAAAACAGTCCTTCCCTATGTCAATGTCCTTTTAAAAAATGAATCTGACAGCTCGTTTGTTACAGGAACGATCAGTGATGCGGAAGGGCGTTATGTTATTGTCACCAAACCCGGGCAGTATCTTCTTGATTTTTCCTTTATAGGATATGCCCGAATCATTCAACCCATTCCTGTCGGGAAGCTAAGCGAATACCTGGACGCCGGCACTGTTGAAATGAGCGAACGAACTACGACACTCGATGAAGTGGTTGTCACCGGGAAAATAGATGAGGTGTCGGAAAGTCTCGATAAAAAAACCTTTTCAGTTGGCGACAATATTAATCAAAGCGGCGGGTCTTTGCTTCAGGTCATGCAAAATCTACCCGGTATCACCATCGAGCAGGATGGAACTGTTCGCCTTCGCGGCAATGACCGGGTAGCAGTGTTGATCGATGGCAAGCAGACAGCATTAACAGGCTTCGGCAACCAGCGAGGGCTAGATAACATTCCTGCCTCCTCCATTGAAAAGATTGAGGTTATTAACAATCCATCATCCAAGTATGACGCTAATGGCAACGCCGGCATCATAAATATTATCTATAAGAAAGAAGTTAAAGAAGGATTCAATGGAAAGATTGGATTAGCCATTGGCGCAGGAGCACTTTGGGTAAAGAAGGAAAATTATCCAACCATACGACCTCAGTACACAATGACACCAAAGATCAATCCATCACTTTCACTGAATTATCGAAAGAAAAAAGTAAATATCTTTTTACAGGCAGACAATCTTTACACTCATACGTTGAACAAGAATGAGTTTGTAGATAGATTCTATGATAACGGCGATACTGTCAGACAGCAAACGGTGCGTAACAGAGACACAAACATCATCACAGGAAAAACAGGTTTTGATTGGTTCATAGATGATCACAACACGATTACAGTTTCAGGATTGTTCAGCAGTGAAAAAATACTCGATCATGGCGATGAGCCATTTTTTAATGGAAGTCTTAAGGAGAGGACACGGCTGTGGCGCTTTCTTGAAGATGAACTAAAAACGACCATAACCGCATCCGCCGCGTGGCAGCATAAATTCAAGCAACCCGGCCAGCAGCTGAACACGGGGTTTAATTATACCTTTCATCGTGAAGACGAGAAGTACTTTTTTGAAAACATTCTTCCAACCTATACCGGACTTGATTCCTTCAAATTACTTTCCGATGAACACGTTTACGACTTCAATCTGGATTACGTCCAACCGTTGCGATATGGTCGGTTTGAAACAGGTGCAAAATTTAGGAAGCGCTACATTCCTACAAACATGCTGTTTATTCCGGGCGTAAATTCTCCACTCGATCCAACTGCTGGTGGACGGGCAACCTACAGCGAGATTATTCCAGCGGTGTATGGAACGTATCTTTATGAAAGTCAGAAGGTTGAGGTCGAAGCCGGATTGCGGGTGGAGTACGTAGAAATATATTACGAGGTCAATCCCACTCATCCAACCTACAAAAGCGATGGATATAATTATACGCAGCCTT
>JBBRFP010000181.1:0-4969 GCA_038241465.1 Cytophagales bacterium
ACCGCGGTAGAAGCCACCACGGTAAAAGTTATTCCAATGATCTTCGATTGGCATGGGATCTCTTCCAATGAGGTTGTCCATTAATTCCCGTACTGCGGCCGCAACCGTGTCGGCCTTTCCTTCGATAATGGGTTCTCCCCAGCCGGTCAATCCTTCATCGGTTTCTATCTTTAGGAAAAGCCACCGCGGGGGTACTTTAAAAATTTCATAGCCAATAATTTTCATAGTTCTTGTATTTCGGTCTGGCGCGAGGTATGCGCGTGGCAAAAACTACTAATTTAGAATCAAAGTAGCAAGATGTGGTAAGGGGCCTTGCTGTAACGACCTCATGTCGACGTTCGGCGTTTTTGTTCGGTGTTTAAAAACCTTCCGGCGGCACTTCACAACAGAGGCCACGGAGAAGTGCACACGGAGGCTCACAGAGGATGTGATATGAAAATATTTTTTTCTCCGTGTAAGATTTCCACCTGCGGCGAGTTATTTATAAACACTATTTATCAACTTTCGTTGAACCATCTGACACGAATAAGCATTCTATACACATGACCGAAGAATTCATCAAAAAGCTCTACCAATCACACGAGGCTTGCCCCACGTGCCCTTCTCCGGCTGAAGTGTCCGAATTCTATGTTCAGTTGCTGGGGATTCTTTTCCCTGATTTCTCATCTGAATCTTTTACCAATTTGGCAGGTTTCGAAGCGCATCTTCAAATGCTCCAGGGGAAGTTGGAAGAAATGCTCTCACTTACCGCAGGCCATACGAGGACAATGGCGAAGGAAATTGCCGATGGTCTCTTTGATTCATTTTCAAAGATCCATCAGCAACTGGAACAGGATGTAGTAGCCATGTACTCCGGAGATCCCGCTGCAAAAAGTACCAGCGAAGTGGTAAGAACCTATCCGGGATTTTACGCTATTGCAGCCTATCGCATTGCGCATGAACTACATCGTCGTGGCTCGGTCGGGATTCCAAGAATAATCACTGAGCATGCCCATAGCAAAACTGGAATTGACATTCATCCTGCAGCAAAAATTGGAGATCACTTTTGTATTGACCACGGAACAGGGGTGGTTATCGGAGAAACTACCATCATTGGCAATCATGTAAAAATCTACCAGGGCGTGACGCTCGGTGCTTTGAGTGTAGATAAAAGTGACGCGGAAAAAAAAAGACACCCGACTCTTGAAGACGACGTGGTGATTTATGCAGGCGCAACTATTCTGGGCGGGGAAACAGTAATCGGGCAAGGCAGTGTCATTGGAGGAAACGTGTGGCTTACCCGAAGTATACCACCGCATTCTAAAATATATTACCATGCAAAAATGCACACCGAAGACGATTCAGTGTCCGATCTCATTATTATTAAGTAAGTAATACGACCCATTAATTTTAGCGCATGACATTAGCAGACCTGATCGGCAATACACCGTTGGTAGAGTTACAACATATTCCCGTTAACAAAGGGGTAACTATTTTTGGAAAATTAGAGGGAGACAATCCGGGCGGCAGTGTGAAAGACCGCGCTGCTTACGGAATGATTAAAGGTGCATTGGACCGAGGAGACATTAAGCGAGGTGATCGTCTGGTAGAAGCCACCAGCGGCAACACCGGAATTGCCCTTGCAATGATTGCGAGAATTATGGGCCTGGACATGACGTTGATTATGCCTGATAACTCTACCCGCGAACGTGTACTCGCCATGGAAGCCTACGGCGCAAAAGTAATTCTCACCCCTAGCGCTAAAACGATTGAGTATTCCCGCGCGTTGGCCGATGAGATGGCTGCGAACGAAGGATATTATATTCTTAATCAGTTTGCCAATGAGGACAACTACCTCGCGCATTACAAAACTACTGGTCCCGAAATCTGGAACGACACGCAAGGAAAAATTACTCACTTCGTTTCTTCGATGGGAACTACCGGCACCATCATGGGTGTGTCGCGCTACCTAAAAGAAAAGAATCCCGCTATTCAAATTGTAGGTACGCAACCAACGGAAGGTTCCAGCATTCCGGGCATAAGAAGGTGGTCGCCAGAATTTTTGCCAAAAATATTCGAGCGAGAGCGAGTCGATAGAATTGTAGATGTGAGTGAGGCACAGGCCGTTGCCATGACCCGCAGACTTGCTAAGGAAGAAGGGATTTTAGCGGGCATGAGCAGCGGTGGTGGACTCACGGCGGCGTTACAAATTGCAAGCGAATTAGAATCCGGAACAATTGTTACGATTGTCTGCGACCGTGGAGATCGTTACTTAAGCTCTAATCTATTCGGTTAATTTTTCAATCGTCAACTTTTTTCAGGACAAGGCAAGACACGGCGTTAGAATGTCAAACAAACAATGTCAAATGTTGAAGTAAATCCTCCGGCAGCACCACACCACCGAAGCGAGTGGGAAGTGATAGAGAGGTTGGTGGTGAAAAAAACCAACAACGGCAAGACACCAGCAACAGCGAGAAAAATTAAAAACTAAGCTGCCGCAGGGGTTACGTAATTGATAGTCGTTTCCGCCGTTACTTGTTTAAAGGGAAAAACAATATGAAACGACGTACCTACATTTTCCTTTGAAACAACGGTGATACTTCCGTGATGGTTGAGTACTATTTTTTTACAAAGCGCTAGCCCAATTCCGTTGCCCGCAAATTCGGTAGAATTCAGTCGTTGAAAGATCGAGAATACTTTTTCGGCATATTTTTGATCAAAGCCCATACCATTGTCTTTCACGATAATTTCGCAATAAACTCGTCCCTGATGAAGCGAAGGATACGCCAGTAATTCGGAATCCGAAATAACTCTTGAAGTTATTTCGATAATTGGGGTCTCTTCCTTCTTCGCAAATTTCAACGAGTTACTGATCAAATTATAAAATAATTGATTCATCTGAACCGGAACTGCATCCAGCATCGGCAAGTCTTTATATTTAATTAAGGCCTTTTTTTCCACTAGAAGTAATTGAAAGTCAATGGTGATGTTGTTCAGGATTTCGTTCAAATCTGTTGGAAGAAAGATACGCTCGCTGTTCTCGACCTTAGAAAAATTAAGCACATCATGAATAAGGGTAGACATTCGATTCGAAGAATTAAATATCCGTTCCACCATTCTTTTTCCCTCTTCCGGTAACCGATCGCTATACTTGTCGGATAGCATGGTAGAAAATGTTTTTATTTTACGAAGCGGCTCCTGAAGATCATGCGAGGCTATAAATGCAAATTGCTCCAGATTTTCATTGGAATGAGCTAGGTCAAGATTCGATTCTTTCAGCAACTCGGTTCGAACGCTGACTTGTTTTTCCAATTCGGACGAAAACTCCTTTTGATCATGAATATCGTTTGCCGTGCCGACCCAGGAAGTGATGGTACCCTCCACATTCCGTATTGGCAATTCGCGGATGGCATGCCAGCGATAAACACCATCGTACCTCCTTAGGAGTAAGTCCATAAAAAACACATCTCCTTTCTTAACGGCATGATTCTTCGCTTCATTGAATGCTTTCAGCATATCAGGGTGTACAACAGCGTCGTAATTTCCTGTTCGGGCTGCTACCTCGTGACTCAAACCGGTATAGTCAAGGTAAGTTTGACTGAAATAATTCATTTTTCCGTTCGCCGATCCCAGGCATGTAAGTTGTGGGCTAGAATCAAATATTGCTTTCAGCGATTCCGAACTCTCTCTCAGTTTCGCAGCCAATTTCATAGACTCGGTAACATCTTCAATTGCGAGTAAAATCATTGGGGAGTGTGTACCTTCGTCCTTGATTTTTCTGGCATTCAATAGCATCACACGCTCGCCTAAGCCCTCAAAATCCCTCTTAAGTTCGTAACTCTCATACACCGCATTCTCCAGAAGCGCTTTATCCAATAAATGACGGAGGTCAGGGATGTCCCACTGACTATTACTTAAAGTATAGAAAAGTTTACCCTCCGTTTGTTTTTCCGTTAGATGAAAAGTTCTGTAAAAAGAACGATTAGCACTTTTTACGCGCAGGTCTTTATCCAACACCACCAGAGGTTCGCGAATAGTGGAGACTATTCCGTCAGAATAATTGAGGGAGTGATTCAACTCATCGTTCCGCACGCCCAACTCCTGATTGGAAGCAGAAAGCTCTTCAACAGTGCTTTGTAATTCCTCCTTGGAAATTTCCAGTTCCTCATTCAAACTACGAAGTTCTTCACTATGCGAGGTAAGTTCCTCATTTGCACTTAGCAACTCTTCACTGCCTGCCTCATGATCTTCTGCCGAGGTGCGCAAGTCTTCCTTCGTCTGTGAGAGTTCTACCTCCAGCTGTTCGGTCCGACGCGCCTGTCCATCGTTCTTTTCAGATTTTTTCCTGACGGTTTTCCCAACTCTTCCCTCAGGTGTCTCTTTGGTGTTAGTAAAAAGAATTAATAAGTATGGATTTATGGTATTGAGTAACGGCAACGCTTCTATTGTCACGAGCCTTTCCCATCCCTGTGCTTTCAATAAAATTCCGGTCTTTGTAAAAGGTTTACCTGTGGATTTTACTTTATTGATGACACTACGAAGCTCAAGCACTAATCCACGTTTTGCCATTTTGAGAACATTGAGACTTGGCTTTCCGGAAGGTGATTCAAGCCATTCACCAGTGGCTCCCCGGAATTGGACGATCTCCAGTTGATCATTTACAATAACTCCACTGGGAGACATCGAAAGAATAATACTATCTGCGTTTCTCTGAAAGTCGTCGCTAAGTAGAGGAGCCAGTCCTTTCGTCTTATTATCTTTTAAAAGATCTTCTTTCCGGCTGGGTGCTACATGAGTAAACCGAATAGGTACCGATTTTTTTATATAAATCTTGTCTGATTCATTAAAAGAGGCAAAAAGATCAGTTGAACTGCCCGTTGATTCCGATTTACCAAGTAGCAGCATCCCATTTTGCCGCAGGGAATAATGAAACGCAGTCATCACCTTACGTTGAAGAAACGTGTCCATATAAATCAACACGTTGCGGCAA
>JBBRFP010000182.1:0-4961 GCA_038241465.1 Cytophagales bacterium
TTGCAGAGGCGCATGTCCGGGCTTTACAGGTAATCGACAGCTTATCAAATCGTTTTGAAGCGATTAATCTGGGATCAGGTGTGCCGGTTTCAGTGTTGCAACTTGTCAAAGAGTTTATCAGGATTACAGGTGTCAAGCTGAATTATTCAATTGGCCCAAGGAGGCCTGGAGATATAGAAAAAGTTTATGCGGATCCGGCCAAATCCTTGAAGTTGTTAAAATGGAAGACTAGATTTTCTATTGAAAATGCTTTGAGAGATGCCTGGAATTGGGAAAAAAATCTGAAAGATGCGATCCATTAAGATGGTAGACCTTCATGGTCAGTATCTCCGCGCAAAAACAGAGATAGACCAGGCAATTCAAGAGTCTGTTGATCGAGCAGATTTCATTCAGGGAAAATCAGTTAATGACTTTGAACAATCCCTTTCTTCCTATCTGAAAGGACCAAGGATTATATCCTGCGGTAATGGAACTGATGCATTGCAGATTGCGATGATGTCGCTGGATTTTAAACCCGGTGATGAAATTATCCTTCCTGTTTATACCTATGTCTCCACTGCAGAAGTAATTGCATTGCTGAATCTTGTTCCTGTTTTTGTTGATGTGGATGAAAACACATTTACGATCGACGTAACTAAAGTAGCAAAACTCATTACGAAGAAAACAGTTGCTATCGTGCCGGTTCACCTTTATGGTCAGTGTTCTGATATGTCATCGCTCCTTGACCTGGCTAACAAGAATAATATTTACGTTATTGAGGATGCTGCTCAATCCCTCGGAGCTGATCATATTTTTCCTGACGGAACCCGAAAGGCCTCAGGAAGTATAGGAGTAATCGGAACAACGTCTTTCTTCCCGACGAAGAATCTAGGAGCGTTTGGCGATGGCGGCGCTTTAATGACAAATGATCCGGCTCTGGCAGAAAGAGTAAGAATGATTGTCAATCACGGGCAGAAGAAAAAATATTACCATGATATAGTTGGAGTTAACAGTCGTCTTGATACCGTTCAGGCATCAATCCTAAATGTCAAATTAAAATACCTTGAGTCATATAATAGAAAGAGAAATGAGGTTGCCGACTATTATGATTCACAATTAAGCAGCACTAAATTTTTGAAGATACCTTTTCGTGCTTCTTACTCAACGCATGTTTTTCATCAATACACCATTGTCGTCCACAACGGGCTTCGCGATGAGCTCAAATCATTTTTGCTGGACAGGGATATCCCTACCATGATCTATTATCCCGAGCCTTTGCATTTACAAAAGGCTTACCAAAAGGAGAATGTTGGTGCCGGCGCATTTCCGGTGTCTGAAAAATTATCCAAGTCGGTGCTTTCTCTTCCCATTCATACCGAAATGGATACCGATCAGTTATCTTATATTTGCGACGCAATAAAGGGTTTTCGGTAGTCCATGAATGAATCTCAAGGTTATTTTGCTCACGCCAGCGCAGTGATCGATTCAGGCTGTGAAATCGGTGACGGGACTAAAATTTGGCATTTTTCGCACATCATGACAGGTTCAAAAATTGGGAAAAGGTGCAACATTGGCCAAAACGTCGTGGTGTCTCCAGATGTCATTCTTGGTGATAATGTAAAGGTGCAAAACAATGTTTCAATATACACCGGTGTCACGTGTCAGGATGATGTGTTTCTTGGACCTTCTATGGTGTTTACAAATGTTATTAATCCTAGAAGTGCTGTCAACAGAAGGGGAAATTACGATAAAACGATTGTGATGAAGGGGGCATCGATTGGTGCCAATGCGACGATCATTTGTGGTAATTCGATTGGCCGCTTTGCGTTTATAGGAGCTGGTGCTGTAGTTACAAAAGATGTGGCAGATTACGTGTTAGTAGTTGGCAACCCTGCCCGTGAAATGGGTTGGATGAGTGAATTCGGCCATCCGCTGAATTTTGATTCTAGCGGAATCGCGGTATGTGAGGAGAGCAAAGAAAAATATCAATTAAAGGAGGGTCGTGTAAGTAAGTTATGAAAGACTTTGCAATGATAGGCGTTGCTGGCTTTATCGCGCCCCGTCATTTACAGGCGATCAAGGACACAGGAAATAACCTGGTAGCAGCGCTTGATAAATTTGACAGTGTAGGCATCATGGATTCCTATTTTCCAAAGGCCGATTTTTTCACAGAGTTTGAACGATTCGATCGGCATGTGGAAAAGTTACGCAGGCAGGGGAAGAAGATTGATTTTGTTTCGATTTGTTCGCCCAATTATCTTCACGATTCTCACATACGGTTTACACTCCGTCACCATGCCGATGCCATTTGTGAAAAGCCTTTGGTGCTTAATCCATGGAATCTTGATGCATTAGCTGAAATTGAAAAGGAGACTGGTAGAAAGGTTTATACAATTTTACAATTGCGGCTGCATCCTGCGATTCAGCAGTTGAAAAGGGAAATTGAGAAGTCTCCAATCGACAAACACTTTAAAGTTTCATTACAATATATTACTTCTCGCGGCAGCTGGTATCATCACAGCTGGAAAGGCGAAGAGGCCAAATCGGGTGGAATTGCCACCAACATTGGCGTTCATTTTTTTGATATGCTTTTATGGATCTTCGGAGACCTGAGAGAAAATGTAGTTAAAAAAATAGAGGACGATCACGCCGCTGGGGTATTAGAACTTGCAAGAGCATCTGTATCGTGGTCGCTCAGCATCAATGCGGATCATTTACCGGAGGAGGCCAAAAAGAAAGGGAAGAGAACTCATCGTTCCTTGCAGATTGAAGGAAGAGAAATTGAATTTAGTGATGGGTTCACTGATCTTCACACTAAGTGTTATGAGGAAATTCTTGCCGGACGAGGGTTTGGAATTGATGAAGCAAGGCCCTCTGTTGAAGCTGTTTATCAACTAAGAAAATCAAAATAAGTGAATGTATTAAAAACTTCATTTGAAGGATTACTCATTATAGAGCCAGATATCTTTGGTGATTCCCGTGGATATTTTTTTGAATCCTATATTAAAAGGAAATATCAGGATGCTGGAGTATCGATGGACTTTGTTCAGGACAACCAATCACAATCTCAAAAAAATGTTATCCGTGGATTACATTTTCAAAAACCTCCACACGCCCAAACAAAACTGATACGCGTTTTGTCTGGGACAATACTGGATGTGGTCGTAGACCTGCGTAAGGACCAACCGACTTTTAAAAAATCTTTTAGTCTCGAACTCTCAGCGGAGAATAAAATTCAGTTACTTATTCCAAAAGGTTTTGCACACGGATTTTCTGTATTGAGTGAAGAAGCAGAAATTTTCTATAAATGTGATGACTACTACTATCCTGAACTGGAGGGTGGTATTTTGTATGATGATATCGAGTTGGCAATTGATTGGAAGGTGTCAAGCAGTGAAAGCATAGTTTCAGCTAAGGATAAAGGTTTGCCAGGCCTGCTAAAATCAGATTTATCTTTTTTTTAGGTTGAGATTGTCAGCGATGACAATATAAAATATGAAGAAGAGTGATTTCATACCTCCTGTTCTAACACAAGTTCTTTCGAGGTTCAAGCCTTATGGCTGGTCAGGTGATTATAGTGCGTGGAGCGAAGCCATTAAACAATCCAAGGGGTATGATAATACTGCCATTCTGGAAAAAGTACAAGAAGCAACACTTAAGGTTAGAAATGGAGACGCTGCCTACGAACGTGACTCAGTACTTTTTGATAAAGTGGAATATAGCTGGCCTTTACTGGCCTCGTTACTTTGGATAGGGCTTCAGAAGAATGGCCAGCTGAACGTTCTTGATTTTGGAGGTTCACTTGGAAGCACTTATTTTCAAAACAGAAAATTTTATAGTGCATTGAAATCCATCCATTGGAATATAGTGGAGCAGGAGAAATTTGTGCAGCACGGCAAATTGTTCTTTGAGAGTAATGAATTAAAATTTTATTCATCTCCAGAAGACTGCTTTAATGAACAGAGTCCATCAACAGTATTGTTCTCTTGTGTACTACAGTATCTCGAAGACCCCTACGAGACAATAAAAAAGATCATTGATCTTAATCCAGAATTTATCATTGTTGACAACACACCATTTGCAGAGGATGGTGAAGATCGGATCACCATTCAACGCGTAGATCCACTTATCTACGAAGCCTCTTATCCTTGCTGGTTTATGTCAAGAGACAAGTTTATAAGTTACTTTAAACGAGAATATGAAATGATTGAGGGATTCACTTCAGAGTTATTTATTCAGTTAGATGGAGTGAGAATCCCATATGAGGGATTCATTTTCAAACGGCGTTCGTAAAACAACCAAAGATAGTTGTGATAGAATCCATAAGAAAGCTTTCCCGAAATCAATTCTTTAAGAATTACGTAAGTATTTTTAGCGTTGACGTTCTTGTAAAGGGCTCTGGTATTATTTTGCTACCTGTTTACCTGCACCTGATGACGCAGGAAGAGTATGGTTTGTACGGATACCTGATCGCCATCATCAGTACATTTTCCCTTGTCTTTAATCTTGGAATTTACACTGCTCAAAGCAAACTGTATCATGAATATGAAAGTTTAAAGCGGCGCTCTGCGCTCTATACTATCAATGTAGTTCTTCTTGTATTTATTGCTGCGTTGGTATTGTTGGTTCTGATTTTTAACGTTGATTATCCCGTTATCCGTTTTTTATTCAGAAACCCGATTGACTATAAAGCTTATCGAATTCCAATCTTACTTGGTGTGGTGGTTTCAGTATATTCTGTGTTGCTTGTCAACTATTTCCTCACCAGTGAGAACATCAGAAAACTTCAATTTTTCAACGTCGCGAGAATTATATTAGTTAATGGGATAGTCATCGCTATTCTATATGCTAATACAACCAGCGACAATGCGTTGGCCCGAATAAAATATTCTTTTGTACTGGAGTTTTTGATCATTGCAGTTTTTTCGGTTTTTTATATCAGGAGCATGACATTCCGTTTTGACAACAGTATCGCGATAAAA
>JBBRFP010000183.1:0-4957 GCA_038241465.1 Cytophagales bacterium
CAATGCGTCCGATGGCTGGTACATAGGTGTGACACATGACCTTGTAACCGGAGTCTGGGTGGGTGGTGATGAGCGATCAATTCATTTTAAGACTTGGGCTTTGGGACAGGGAAGCAGGAGTGCAAGACCTGTTTGGGAAAAGTATATGCTCAAAGCCTATAATGATCGGTTAACCGGGATTACAAAGGGAAAATTCAATGTATCCGGAGAAGAAGTTGAGGGTTGTGTTGGGTTGGATTCTTTGAGTCTGAATGGGAAGTCGATGGAGATTAAATGATTTTCTTTCCCCCATGGAAAAATTTTAAACAGTGCATAAAAGAGCAACTTGAACTGTTTGTCGCCCGTCGCTGCCGATTGTTACCGTACCAGTTCAAACTTATCCCTCACAAACCCCCTGATTTCATCGAGACAACCCACGATTAGTATGAATCCCATGGCAACCACAATAAAGGGTGCAATTACAAAACCTATGAGTATTCCAATGGCATCCTGAAGCATAGTAATGATGATTAAGCCCGAGGAAAATTTAAATCGAAATTATGTTTCAGTTTGGGACTCTTCGACGACCGGATTGAAAAGTGTTTTAAGGGTCGCTATTTTATTCGGCGAAATCCATGATGGCGGGTATATATCTTAGCTTGGTACCGTAAAATAAAACGTTGAGCCTTCTCCCGGTTTGCTGGTGACTCCAATCGTACCTCCGTTTTTTTCCACAAATTCTTTACAGAGCATCAGCCCGAGGCCCGTACCTTTTTCGTTGGCTGTTCCAAGGGTAGAGTGCTTTGTCCCAATCTTAAATAGCTTTTGGATCGCTTCAGGACTGATACCGACGCCCGTATCCGTTATCGAAATCAGAATATGAGTTTTATGGTCTTCGGCCTGAAGCGTGATGGTGCCATTTTTTGAGGTGAACTTTATCGCATTCGATAGGAGATTCCTGATTACGGTGTCAACAGAATTAATATCCGCGTTGGCCAATAGCAAAGGCTCGTAGTGTGAAACGAGTTTGATATTCTTATTAGACGCCTGTGTCTGCAAAAGTTGTTTATTTTCGTTCAGAAGATCAACAACATTAAATTCTTCCCGCCGGAAGTCCATATTCCCGGTTTGGGATCTTGCCCACTGAAGTAAGTTTTCCAGGAGCGAGAATAAATTCTTCAATGACTTATCGAGATCGGTCGACAACATTTTAATTTCTTCTTTGGTGATCATGTCTCCGTGATTGCTTAACAATGAAGAGAATGACATCAATGAATTGAGCGGGCCTTTAATATCATGGCCTATGATCGAGAATAATTTGTCTTTAGCGTCGTTGACCTCTTTCAGGCTACTGGCAACTTTTCTTTTTACGAAATAAAGATACACTACGAGTGCTACAATGATCAGCACGAGTGCGATGAGCGCGAAGAGAAAATTTTGAATCCTTGCCTGATCTTTGATAATCAAATCACTCTTTCGTCTTCCGCTCTCCAGTTGATTAATTTCCTTTTCTTTTTGAAGTAGCATATACCTGTTCCTCACATCAGTAAGTTGAAGGGAACTGTTTTCATTTCGGATAAAGTCATCAATGGAGATGAATGACTCCCGGTAGTCGAGTGCCTTGCTGAAATCTTTCATTGCCTTGTAGCTTTGACTGAGATAGTCATAACTCTTGCGTATTTCCTCTTGTTGTTCCGTTTCGAGTGCAGCTTTCAGCGCCAAGTCGAAACTGCCAACTGCATGGCTATAATCATTATCGCGCAGATGAAGTTCGCCGATGCGATTGTAAGTAAAGGCCATGCCGGCGGTATCCCTCAGCTCCTTCCTGATATCCAGCGCGGCTAACTGATTGGCCATTGCCCGGTCTGGGTTTTTTAACAGCAGGTACAGTTGTGCAAAGGAATTTAAAGACCTTGCTTCGCTCTTCTTGTCGTTTAATGATCGCTGGAGGGCGAGCGCTTTTTTATGAAACTCAAGGGATTTTTGATAGTCCAATGTCTGCATATGCAGTTTTCCCAGGTTGAAGAGTGCCTCCGCCTGCTGCCTTTTTGATCCGAGATTATCGGCATAGGTGAGGATCTGCTGATATTTCTCAATGGCCGTTTCCGTATTTCCACTTTTGGTATGAATACGGCCGAGTTCGTTTAAAATGAGCATCAGGACTTCGGGATATTCCTTGTTGTCATTTAGATCCTGAGCCTGATCGATATATTCTACACTTCTGTCAAACTCATAGACCTCTTCAAATACCCGCGCAATGGCCAATAGGGTAAAGACTTTTTCATGTTCAAGCCGAAGTGAATCCTCTATTGTCAGTGACTCAATAAAAAATTGTATAGCTTCCTCCCGGCTCTTTAGCCTGGTAAGGTGAATCGCGCCTAGTTCCATTAATACCCTTATTTCTTTTCTAGGATCATGGTTTTCAATCGCAATTAACTTTTCGTTTTCCTTTTTGTTGATCTCTTTTTCAGAAGGGGTACGATTGCCCGCCTGGAAAATAGTTTCAAACCATTTTACATCGTTGGCTGCCTGTTCCGGAGGTACGTTATCTTGTGCAATGGATGCACGATGGCCAATACATAACAGTGCGATTAACGCAAAAAATACTTTCACTATGTACACAGATTAAAAAGTACTCAAAGATCGGGAAAATCAACGTTTATCAAAATGTAGTATGGATATAATTGGTAGATCAGCACCGGTAATTATTGGTCGTAAATATGAACCACATAAGAGTGACGTAGGAATGTCGCCGTAATACAAAGCGCTCATCGACTGTCTTTGGTATGTTATTGATCATGCCTGCCCCCGGTAGCCACGGGTTTGATGGCCCCGTTTAAAGCAAAAAGTATGTCTCTTTGTTTTTTAAAAGATATTTGATTTATATTTTATAAAACGTCTTAATTTGTTGTCTGATCCTATTAAATCGATTTCCATGAAAAAACTATTCTTGCTAATAACGATCATTATTCCCATGGCGCTCTTCGCGCAGGGAAGTAAGGTATTTGACAACCTCTCGCTACCGAGCAAAATCCTGAAAGGCGAGCGCAAGTATGCTATTTATCTTCCGCCAGATTATGAAACATCCCAGCGCAGTTATCCTGTTTTGTATTTACTTCACGGTGGCGGCGATGATCAAACCGGCTGGGTGCAGTTCGGGGAAGTTCAGCACATCATGGATCAGGCGATTGCAAACGGAACGGCAACGGCAATGATTATTGTGATGCCCGATGCTAACACTGGTAAACGCGGATATTTTAATGACCTAAAGGGAGAATGGCGCTACGAAGATTTTTTCTTTGAGGAATTCATGCCGTTTGTTGAGAAGACTTGGAGGATAAAAAAGGAAAAAAGGTACCGTGCGGTAGCAGGCCTCTCAATGGGAGGAGGTGGATCATTCATGTATGCGTTGCACCATCCTGAATTATTTTCTTCTGCTTGTCCCTTGAGTGCCTCTACGGGTCCTGTGACATTAGAGGCAACCAAAAAATGGTTGGACGATCGCAAGGAGACTGGAACGCCTGAACAGATCGAAGCGTATTATAAAAAATATACCGTGCTGCCGTTGATCGAAGCTATTCCAGACGACCAGAAGAAAGCAGTGCGATGGTACATTGACTGCGGCGACGATGATTTTCTATTTGAAGGAAATTCCCTGGCTCATATTGCCATGCGCAAGAAGGAAATTCCTCATGAATTCCGGATTCGCGATGGCAGTCATTCGTGGACATAATGGCGCGAATCGCTACCAACGGTACTGAGTTTCGTTTCAGATGCGTTTCATCAGTTTTAGAAGATGGTGATGATCGAGGGGTGAGAAGTTGAGAATACCTATCGAACGAAATTCTCTACTTTTCACCTCTTGCTGTTCATATTCTACAAAATGAGGTAAACAACTTCGAAATATACTTAGTGCGGCGCTTCATTGTCCATCAACCAATACTGCCCCAGTCTAGTCATTGCTTTTTCAAATTCTTCGGAATGTACAGGCTTAACGACGTAGCCGTTTGCGCCGAGGTCATAACACTCGTTGATATCGGAATCTTCACGTGATGAGCTGAAGACCACGACCGGAATTTTTCGTGTTCGATCATCTGCCTTAATTCGCATGAGACATTCTTTGCCGTTAACCTTCGGCATTTTCAAATCGATAACAACCAGTTTTGGAACGTCTTTGATCTGTCGACCTTCGTATTTGCCCTGACCGAACAGAAAGATCATCGCTTCGTTTCCGTCTTTCACGTGCAGAATTCTATCAGCAAGGTTGGCATTCTTTAATGCGCGTATCGACATTTCTGCATCGCTTGCGCTGTCTTCGACTAATAATACTTCAAACTCTTGTGTCATACATTAATTGTTTTTTGGTAATGAAAAATAAAAAGTTGCTCCTTCGTCTACTCGGCCTTCGGCCCAGACACGTCCACCATGTTTTGATATAATACGCTGAACAATGGCCAGACCAACTCCTGCGCCTTCAAACTCCTGCTCTGAATGCAGTCGTTCAAATACGCCGAATAATTTAATCGCATACGTCATATCAAACCCGACGCCGTTGTCTTTAATATAATACTCGATCACATTGCCAAGGCTTCTGCATCCGATCTCAATAACAGGATGCTCTTTTTTCATTGAGTACTTTGCGGCGTTGGAGATCAGGTTAACCCACACTTGCTTTATAATCAAACTATCCCCCTGCGCCGGTAAAAGGGGATTGATAATAAAACGTATCGACTTATTGGGTGAAGTAAGGGTTATTTCGTTACACAGAGTTTTGACAATATCCTGCATTGGGATATTTACCTTCACTAATTCTTTTCGACCCAAATGCGAGAAGGTGAGGAGTCCATCAATCAGGTGCCCCATCTTCGTGGAGTACTCCATGACGTTATTGATTACGCGATTGGCCTCTTTATCCAATAGTCCACCATAATCTACTTTAAGAATTCGCGCATAACCATGAATGGCTCGCAGGGGAGTA
>JBBRFP010000184.1:0-4951 GCA_038241465.1 Cytophagales bacterium
TCAGAGGGTAAAAGGACAATTACGAGATGCTGCCTATACTTCGTCGTTTTTTAATATTGATTTCGGCGCAGACATTATTCGATGGGATCTGAAGTCAGACAGCATGAACATCACAACCTATGGTGGGGACAATCAGGCACCTATGGTTATTCAGTCCATTGATTTTTACAATCCTGAGGATTATCGGCTACTGGGAGGAAAGGGATTTAGTTTTCATCCACTCGCTCTTGTTGTAAACTATGCTGAGAAAAATGGACTGAAGGAATTTTATGAAGGAGATCTTGCAACAAAGTTTGGGAAGCGATCTGAGGAAATGAAGATGGCGATGGTATTCCTTTCTGAAAAAGGAATGATTAATTATAACGCTTCAACGGGCTTTGTTCAGGTAAAAGACAAAGCCATGCACTTTTTCGACGCGAAGAAAGGCGAGTCTGATTACGACAATCTCAAAATACATTCCATTACAAATAAGTCTGCCAACGCGACTATTAATTTTCCAAAAAGGAGAATGACCGTACGGGGTGTGGAGGAAGTGAACGTCAGTGACTCATTGAATGTAATTCTTAAACCAGATAGCAGCACGATCGTCATTTTGCAAAACCGGGATATTAAATTCGACGGAACCATTACTGCAGGAAACTTTGAGATCAATGGCAAGGACTTCACATTTAAGTATGACAGCTTTTTTATTAATCTTAACAAGATCGACTCGATCAGATTTTATGTAACGGAAAAAAATGCCAAAGGCCAGTTGACAAGACGCCGTGTGAATAACGCAATGGTTGGTGCGGACTCAACAGCTTCTGCAGAGGCCGGCATGCAGACGAGTGCCAACAAATCTCAAGGAACACTTTTTATAAATCTTCCCGGCAATAAATCAGGTAAGATCAAGACCGTTGACTTTCCGCGTTTAGATGCGACTACAGGAGGGGTCATCTATTTTGATCGAAGTGAAGTGCTGGATGGCGCGTATGACAGATCTGTTTTTTTTGTCGTGCCGCCGTTTAAACTCGATAGTCTTAATGATGCAGATCCCGGGTCCATTAATTTTGACGGGACATTTGTGTCCAGTGGAATGTTCCCGAGCTTCAAAGAAAAGCTCCACACCATGGCAGATAAATCCCTTGGGTTTACACACTCCATACTCCCGGCAGGATATCAATTGTTCAAAGGCGATGGGAAAGTTTATGGAGGCATAAATCTTGACAACGCCGGATTGCGCGTCGCGGGTAAGATCAATTATCTCGCAGCAACAGTTGAATCAAAGGACTTCATTTTCTACCCTGACTCAGTGGTAGCAAGAGGAAGCGTCGGGGAACTAAAGGAAAAGCAATTCGGACAAGTGTCGTTTCCACAGGTTACCCTTCCAGATTTTGAACTTAACTGGAAACCAAAACAAGACAGATTCACCTTGAGGAATCTTAAGGTCCCATTTAGTCTCTATTCTGGCACTGCCCAACTTGACGGAAGTATGACTGTTTCCAAAACTGGAGTTACAGGTACAGGTAAATTAATTACCAGGGGGTCAGAAGCTAAGTCTGATGAGTTGAGTTTTTCTGCTAAGGAATTTGGAGCGCGTCATGCAAGCTTCCAGGTAAAAACTACTAATCCTGATAAGCCCGCGCTCGCTGGCGAGGATATTCGTTTGAAATTTAATCTAGCGCAAAATGCCGCGGAGATCAGTCCGGAAGTAGAAGGTGTTGCTGCGATTGAATTCCCCTATGCACAGTTTAAAACGTCTATTCCAAAGGCCCGTTGGGATTTGGCAACGCAGAAGATTACGATGAAAAAGGATGCGAACACTCCGATAGAAAATTCATATTTCTATACTACCCGCAAGGAGCTGGATTCATTATCATTTAATGCAGAAGAAGCCGTGTACGATATCAAAGCACAGCAGCTTAAAGTAAGTGGCATTCCCTATATTATCGTAGCCGATGCAAAGATCACACCCGAAAACAATGAAGTACTTATTCTTGAGAATGCAAAAATTGGACAACTGAAGAACACAACGATCGTTCTTGATACCCTTAACGGCTACCACCGACTTACAAATAGTGTAGTGGATATCATATCACGGAAGGAATTTTCAGGTTATGGTACCTATCAATATGTCAATGCAAGTTCCGACACCTTTGCAATTAAGATGACGAACTTCCACCTAGAACCAGTTTCAGATGAGATAAAGTCAAAACGAGGCCAGAAGATAGGTCCCCAATTGCACACTGTTGCCAATGGCGCAGTGGACGCACAATCAAATCTGCTCATCGCACCACGAATTTTTTATAAAGGAGACATGGTGATGTATGCCTCAAAGCCGGCATTACAATTGAAGGGTTATGCAAAACTTGATCTCAAAAAAATAAAGAACTATAACACCTGGCTAAAATATGAACAGAGTGGAGATGAAAAGGATATTTATCTTGATTTCGATAATGCGACAACGGAAGAAGGAAGACGAGCAGAGGCCGGATTACATTTCGCAGCAGACAACAGTCTTTACATCACATTTGTTTCTGAAAAAAAGAACCCAGAGGACGAAGATTTTTTCCTTCCAAGCGGATCTCTCTTTTTTGATAAGGAAAGCGGTGAGTTTAAAATAGAAGATCGGCAGAAGGCAGCCGGTGAAAAACTTTCGGGAAAAGTCTTTGATTATAAAGAGGAAAAAAGTGAGGTTCAGTTTGAGGGGCCGGTAAACTTCTTTAAAGGCTTTAAAGATTTCAATATAACGGCATCAGCACTTGGTTCAGGCAATCTTGAAACTAATGAAATTAAGATGAATGCTTTTCTCATGGCTGATATGAATGTGCCAATTCAGGCATATCAGATTATGGCAACTGATCTTCAAAATGTTATTAAAAATGAAAATGTCGGCGAGGGGCTCGGTGATCAAACGGAGTTGCTTTATAAAATCGCGGACATCCTTGGTGAAAAGATTGTAAAAGATTATGAGCAGCGTTCGCAGCAAGGCTATGTTTCACTTGGAACGTTGGCCGCGCTGGCAAAGCCACTGGTCTTCTCAAATGTTGATCTGAAATGGTCTCAGAAGTATAAAGCATTTTACAGTCAGGGTATTATCGGGATGAGCAACAGCCTGCGCGTAGACATCAATGGTGGTTTTGAAGGTTTTATGGAAATCCGTAAGAACGAAGATGGGACCCCTGTATTTCATGTTTTCTTCAAGGCTTCGCCAGAATCGTGGTACTATTTCGGATTTGAGGATAATCGACTTTTAATCCACTCATCCAACGGCGTATTCAACGATGTTATCAATAAAAAGACAAACGCCGCCAAGGCAAAGGTTGGTGAGCTTGTCTTCATACCGGGTACAGATGAGGAAACATTGAATTTCATCAACCGTTTCCGCAAAAATTACCTGGGGCTTGAATCTCCTTATGACCTTACCAGCGCAA
Source organism: Cytophagales bacterium (assembly GCA_038241465.1). Lineage (GTDB taxonomy): Bacteria > Bacteroidota > Bacteroidia > Cytophagales > Cyclobacteriaceae > ELB16-189. The sequence goes on from JBBRFP010000184.1 coordinate 3,414, forward strand.
ACAATACGGCTGAAAAGAAAAAAGAGAAGAAGGGTGATAAGAAAGAGGATGATGGTTTCTAGCCGATTCGATCATTCGTTAATTTGGTAATGGCAAGGCAACCAATCAGTGTTTCCCATAACCACCACCACCTGGCGTTCTAATGATCAATTTGTCTCCTTTCTTAACCGAGAGACTTTCCATCCCTCTTAATTTTTGTTTTGTTCCTTCTGAATGAATAAGTGTTTGTTCGCCCGTTTTTCCAGGAGCTCCACCATTTAATCCGTAAGGCTTTTCTTTTCGATGCTGTGTGAGGAGATTTATCTCAAGATCGGCTTTAAAATGAATCTCACGCTCAACGCCCTCGCCACCATTCCATTTGCCCTTTCCTCCGGAACCTTTTCGTATTTCAAATCGCTCAAGCATTACGGGATAACGGAGCTCCATAATTTCCGGATCGGTGATCCGCGTATTGGTCATATGCTGATGAACGGCGTCTGTGCCATGGAACCCATTGCCGGCGCCGGTACCACCACAGATTGTTTCATAATAGCCAAATCGATCGTTACCAAATAGAAAATTATTCATTGTCCCCTGACTACAGGCAACGAGACCAAATGCTTTTAACAACGTGTCCGTGAGCCGTTGACTCACTTCTGTATTTCCACCGACCACAGCCGGGAGGTTCTCTTTTGAGAAGTCAGGATTAAGCATTCCGGTTGGTAAAATTAATTCTACAGGATCCATTAACCCTTCGTTCATTGGTAAAGGCTGATCAACAAGCAATCGGAGAGAGTAGAGAATGACACTTTGCACAATCGCTTTGGTGGCATTCAGATTTCCCGGATGAACCCCGGAAGATCCTGTGAAGTCAATCGTTAAATGATCTCTCTTCTTCATGATCTTTACGTGTAACAAAGATCCATCATCAAGATACTCGGTCGCAGAGTAAGAATTCTTTCCAAGTTTTATGATTCTCTCTCTCAGCACTGAGGATGCATGTAGTCTCAGCGAATTCATGTGATGTGTCACATTCTCTTCTCCAAAGGCATCACAAAGGTCTTTTAATCCATTCTCTCCAAGGTTTACCGAAGCAAGGGCTGCATTAAGGTCAGCAATATTTTCGTCGAGTGATCTGGTTGGAAATTTTCCATTGGAAAGAATCTCCTTAACTTTACTCCACTGAGATTTCCCTTTTAGTATCAAATACATAGGCGAAATAATAACCCCTTCCTCTTCCAGCGCGGTGGCATCGGCAGGCATTGACCCTGGTTTTTTTCCACCTATCTCCGAATGATGAGCACGATTGGCAACGTATCCGATCAATTTATTTTTGTAAAATACAGGCTTGATTACGGTAACATCAGGAAGATGAGATCCGCCGAATGCGGGATGATTAGTAATGACTACGTCGCCATCCTTCATTACAATTACTTTGGCAACTTCTCGGACACAAACCCCCATACTGCCGAGATGAACAGGTATGTGAGGAGCGTTTACCACAAGGTATCCATTAGCATCCAGCACTGCGCAAGAAAAATCCAGACGTTCTTTTACAT